>DAOTMJ010000029.1 GCA_035450225.1 Candidatus Hydrogenedentota bacterium | reverse complement strand
GTCATCTGCGGCTTTTCGGTTTGATTCCGGGCTTTGCTATACTGGAGCGCATTGCAAAGAGGCGTCACTATGATTTCGTTGGATGTTTTGCTGAAGGAACGCGCAAGGGTTCTTGCGTCATCCATTGCGGAACAGCACGATGTTCCCCGTGCCGCTCCGGCTCTAGCCGCAGTCGTGGAATCGCTGGCCGAGGGTTTTGATCGTTTGAAATCGGTTGACGTGAAGCCGTTGCGGGTGTTGGGTCTGGACGACTGGATCGTCGCGAAACTGCTGCGCGCGCTTGTTTTTGAACTTATCGAAATGTTCCGGCGCGAATTGCCCGGGGAGGAGGCCCGCGCCGCAATCGTGGCCTTGCGCAAATGCATGCAGGGCGCGATTCCGATTCCGCCGGTCCATCCAGACGATCGCCGGTTTTTCCGGCAACTGATGCAGTCGGACGATCCGCAGGCTGTGCCCGATCCGGCGCGGCTGCTGGAGCTGTTCCACGATTTGACGTTGACGTCGAATGATATCGTCTATGTGCACGACATGAACGGCACCCTGTTGTACGTCAGCGCACCGGGGCTTTCGCTGGCGCGCTTCGATTTCGAGGATGTATCGCAGGGTGTGACGGTGTACGACCTGATTGCCCCGGAATACGTCGCGCTGATCGAGTCGCGGCTCGAGGCGCCGGGCGCGGTATCGCGCGCGCCATACGTGAGCGAGGTGTACACGAAGGACGGCGACCGCATTCCGATCGAACTCACCACGCGCTGTCTGAGCCATCAGGGCCGTCCCGTCGGCGTGATTGGCCTTGCGCGCGATTTGCGCCTTGCGCGCCGCCTCGAAAAGGAGATCACGCGTTCGCGCCAGCTTATCGAGGCGATTTTCGAACATGCGCCGATCGGCATCCTGTTGCTCGACCCCCAGGGCATGGTTGTCGAGGCCAATCCCGCCGCGGTGGCCCTGTTCGGCGCGCCGAACATCCATGCGCTGGCCGGGCATTTTTTCACGACGCTTTGCGCAGAGGCGCCGTCCGGCTTGGCCGAAATGCTGGTTCAGGCCTTCGAGCGCCCCAGGGAAACGTGGCCCAATATCCGCCTCGTGTCCCAATTTGGGGCGAAGATGCATTGCGACATCACGGTGGTGCCGGCCCGGCTCGATTCGGAACAGCCCGATCGCCTGATCCTCCTGATGGTTGACATCAGCATGCAGGCCGCGTTGCAGCAGAATCTCATCCAGACGGAGAAACTGAGTGCGATCGGCGAGATTGTGGCGGGTGTCGCGCATGAACTGAACAACCCGCTGACCGGCATTCTCGGCTATGCCCAGCTGCTCAACAAGGGGAAGGTGGACCCCGCCGTCCGGTCGCGCTTGGAGCATATCATGTCGGAAGCCGAACGCTGCCGGCGGATTGTCCAGAACCTGTTGAGTTTCGCGCGGCATCACGATTCCGAGAAACAGATCTGCAACATCAACGATGTGCTCGCCGACACGCTGGCGCTGCGGGAATACCAGTTGCGCATAGACGGGATCACGGTGGACGTGACGCTGGCGGATGATCTGCCCAGCGTCCTCGCCGACACGCACGAAATGCAGCGTGTGTTCCTCAACATCATCAACAATGCGCAGCAGGCGCTCGCCACGGTCGAAAACGGCGGGAAACGCCTTGCCATCCGCACGGGCGTCAAGGGCCGCTTCGTCGAAATCATCTTCCACAACGACGGCCCGGCGATTCCGGAGGCCATCCAGTCCAAGGTCTTCGATCCGTTTTTTACGACAAAAGGCATCGGCGAGGGCACTGGGCTTGGGTTGAGCGTCTCGTACGGTATTGTCAGCGATCACGGCGGACGTATTCTGTTGAATTCCAGGGAAGGGGAGGGCGTGACCTTTACCGTTTTGCTGCCGCTGTCCGAAATGGCGGGGTGATCGCCATGCCGGAAATTCAGGGACAGACACCGAATTTCCAGCTCCCGCACTCGAAGAGAACCGGACATGTGGAAATTCGGTGTCTGTCCCTGAATTTCGTGATCTTGCTGATGTTGGCGGGATTCGCACTGCGCGCCTATAACCTGCCGGCGCAGTCGGTGTGGTACGATGAATGGATCAGCGTGTCGCACACCGGCGATCCCGACGTGGCCACCTGCATCCGCACCCAGAAACCCGCCAATTGGAATATGGTGCCCGTCTATTATGCCCTCCAATATTTCTGGGCCAACAGCGTCGGCGATTCGATCGTGACAGTCCGGCTGCTTTCCGTCCTGTTCAGTGTGCTGACAATTCCGCTTTTATATCTGGCGGGGCGGACACTGTTCGGTCGCCATGCCGGATTGATCGCCGCGCTTTGCTTCACCCTGTCCGGCGTCCACATCTACCAGGGGCAGGAAATTCGGAATTATGCGCTGACCATGCTTTTTTCCGCGGCATCGCTGTACACGTTTGCGATGCTGATTCAACGTCCTACGCGAACGGGATGGATACTGCATTGCGCGGCGAACGTCCTGCTCATCTGGACGCATCTGTTCGGTTGTTTCCTGTTGGTGGCCCAGGGGCTTTTCCTTCTGTTCGCGCGACGCCTTCGCAAACCCACGGTGGCCTGGTTCGTCGCGAACGGACTGCTTGTCCTGCCGAGTTTTCTGTGGATTCGCACCATCAAGGGCTCGACGCCGGATATTTTGCCGCCCGCTCCGTGGCAATTTGTCAACAACGCGGTTGCGGACTGCTGGTCTGGGATGCTGTACTACCCCATTTCACTGGATTGGACCGGACTTCACGTCGAAAATCTGCCGCCGCGCTGGACCAAGCCGTTCATTGATACCTACGTTTATGCAGACAACCTGCTGTTGGTTTTTTTCCTGCTCTGTGTGGCGTATCTGGGATTTCGTCTTTTGTGGCGAACGCCGGCGGCCATGCCGGATGCCACAGAGTCATCGCGGCGCGAGGGATTCTGGCTGCTGCTTTCATGCTGGCTTGTGCCCCCGCTGGTCTTGTTCGCCTTGGCGTGGATCTGGCGGCCCGACTGCTTTTCGCCCAAATACACGACGTACAGTTCGTTGAGTCTCTACGTGCTGGCGGGCGGCGCGTTGGCCCAAATCCCGAAAGCCCTGTGGCGCCGCGCGGCCGTCCTGGTGCTGCTTGCGCTGTTCGCCCACCGGACCGTGCTGACGGTGACGGAAAACCAGCGCACGGATTGGCAATCCGCCACGCGGCATGTGCGCGAACTTGCCGGAAACGACGATGTTGTCCTCGTTATCGGGGATGTCCAAGCGCCCGTCTGCCAATATCATCTTCGCGAAACGTCCCTTTCGGTGCGAAGACCGCTAACGTACGACGATCTCTGCATGCAAACGGAAGAAATCCTCGGGCAACACAAGGTGCTGTGGCTGCTTTCCATTGTGTTTCACAACGATGTATTCGAACCGTGGGAACGCTATTTGTGCCTGCGCCGCATCGCGTTCGATAAACGGATGTACTGGTCCGCGCAATTGCCCATGCTGGTTGTGTATCGCATCGGCCCCGATTCGGGGCACACGCCGGTGGCCGAGGAGGCAGCCGCCAGCATCCGGCGGAACGCGTCGGCGGACTACGAGGACACTCGGAAGGCCGTTACCGACGCCCGGGCCCTTCTATCCGCCGGCCAGAGGCGCCACGCCCTGGAGATTGTGCGGGCCGCGTTCGAACGCACCCCATGGGACAGCGAGATATTCGGACTGTATTTGACCCTGCTCGAACAGGATCCGAACACTTCGGGCGAGATCCCCGAAGTCCTACGCCGCACGATCGCGTATTTGACGAAAGACGGCCTGCCACCGCTGCCATCGAAAGACCGCAAGGCGATCGATCTTGGCGTTCTGCTGCTCGATGCCTACGATCGCGCTGTGGGATGGCACATCTGGAACGACAAGGACCCGAACGCTGCTTTGGATCTGGCGCGAATCGAACTGGCCTATGCGCCGGATCACGCGCCTGCTCATGCAAACGCCGGGCAGGCCCATGTTCTCAAGGGCGATCGAGTGCGCGCCATCGAATCGTTCCAGCGCGCGATAGCGATCGATCCGCAAAAATCGGGGGCCTGTTATGCCTCGCTGGCCCGTCTGTTTGCCCTTGAAGGCGACTTCCAGCGCGCGGCCGAAACGGCACGGCAAGGCCTGCGTCGTTATCCTGACGACCCGGCTCTTGCTCCGCTACTGATCGAAAACCTGGCGCGCATGGGCGATGTGAAGGGGGCGATCTCCGCCTTTCGTTCCGTGGTTACAAAACCGAAAGTGGCCGAGGCCGCCTACGACACGCTTGCCGTTACCCTGCAGGCAAATCCCGCCCACCGGGACATGCTGTTTGACGCCACGCGGATCTTCATGAAAAAACATCCCGATCATCCGGGCGCCTTGGCGCGTTTTGGCGAAGCCCTGTCTGCGCGGGGGGATTCCCGCCAAGCCGCCGCAGCATACGCGCGGGCCGCCGAATTGGATCCGGATCGTTTCGGGTGGTGCTTTCTGCGCGCCGCGGAAAATCTTGCCACCGCGAAGGCATGGGCGCGGCTGGCGAACCTGTGCCGGACAGGATTGAAAAAACAGCCCGAATCCGCCCCGTTGAACGGTTTTCTTGTTCAGTCGCTGGCGATGCAGGACAAAATGGGGGAGGCCCTCAAGGCGTTTGAAGCGGCGGTGCGCGCCGGGCCAGCGGGCTTGGCGGCCTATGACAGCCTGATAGGGATTCTTTCCGGCGATCGATATGACCCCGACACAATCATAAAAACCTCGCGTCTTGTTGTTGAACGTTATCCAAAAAATGCCAAGGCTCACCGGGAATTGGGCATTGCCTTGCGGGCCAAGGGGGATCGCGGGGGGGCCCTTTCGGCGCTGCGCGCATCCGTGGAACTCGACCCCGCCGATTCGCGGTGGACCTACGGCGCCCTGGCTTCGCTTCTTCTCGAAGAAGGGGACGCGCAGGCCGCCCTCGATGCCGCCACGCGGGGGCTCGCATTGTTGCCCGCCGATCCTTTGCTGCTGCAAACAAAGGGCCTTGCCCACCGCGCGCTGCGACAATACGGCGAGGCCGTGGCCTCGCTGCGGCAATGTGTCGAACAAAAACAGGCTGCCGTGTCCGTCTATTGGGACCTTGCGCTCGCGCAGACCGCTGCCCACGACAACACCGGCGCGATCGAATCGGCCCACCGGGTCTTCGACGGCGACCCCGGCCTTGCGGCCAGTTACCGCGCGTTGTTCGACGCCGTCGTCGCCAATCCCGACCCGATGCGCGCCGAGAACGAGCGCGCGCGCCTGCGCGCCGAACGCATTGCCATTCCGCACGAACTCTGCGCCACTAATGTCCGCGAAACCCGCCAGGCCAATCCATGATGGATCCGGAAAACGACATCGCAACGACATGTGCGGGCGATACGGAAAACGGGCGAAACCGCTTTTCCGCCTTTTCCGGTCTTGCGCTGGCGGCGATCGTGCTTCTGGCCGTTGGGCTGCGTGCATACAATCTCGACGCGCAATCGGTCTGGTATGACGAATGCCAGAGTATAAGCCGCCTGAATGAACCGGGGCTGATTGCTTTTCTCCGCGCGGAGCGCAGCCAGGACTGGTACATGGTCCCGCTGTATTTCGTTCTGCAATACGCATGGGCGCACACCGTGGGGGATTCGGCAACCGCCATCCGGTGGCTTGGCATTCTGTTCGGCGTGGCGTCCATACCTTTGCTGTATGCGACGGGGCGATTTTTATTTGGCCGGGCGGCGGGTCTGACGGCCGCGTTGTGCATGGCGCTTTCGCCGGCCCACCTGTTTCTCGCGCAGGAAATCCGGCCCTATGCCCTCATGAACCTGTTAGTGCTGGTTTCGGCGGGGGCTTTCCTTCAGGCGCTTCGAAAGGGCGGCCGCCGGTGGTGGATGTTGCATCTGGGCGCGAACTTCCTGCTGATCTGGACCCATCTGTTCGGGGCCTTTTTCATCATGGCGCAGGGCGCGTATCTGTTGGCGCGGCGGAACGGCAAACGCAAGGCGGCGGCATGGGCGGCCGCGCATGTCCTGCTGCTGCTGCCGACCGTATTTTGGGTGCTTTCCGTCAATCGTTCCTTCGCGGGGAAGGAAGAGGCGCCCGCTGCATGGCGCATTGTCGGCAATGCCTTCGGCGACTGCATGCCGCGCAATTCGCCCGCTTACATGCCGGAAGACCGCCCATGGGAAAACGCGCCGCCCGCATGGACGCGGCCCTTGCGCGCGGCGTTTCCCTGGTTCGACCATGCCCTGTTTCTCTTTTTCACGACAAGCCTCCTTTGGTTTTTGGGGAAACAGATCCTTCGACACAAACGATCCGACGGGGCCTTTCTGCTGTATTGGCTGTTTTTACCGTGCCTTTGCCTCTTTTTTGTCGCGCGATTATGGCGGCCGGACGCGTTTGCCGCGCGCTACACATCGTACTGTCCGCTTGCCCTGTACCTGATCGTGGGCGCGTTCCTGGCTGGTCTCCCGCGCCGGACATGGCGCGTGGCGGCCATCGCGCTGCTTGTCGTCCTGTACGGGCATCGCCTGACGCTGGCGCTGGCTTCGCCGCAACGGACCGATTGGCTGGCGGCCCGAAAATGGATTCTCGAATCCGGCGCCCCGGCTCAGCCCATCATCGTGTATCCCCCCGGATACCATTTTGAATGCATTTACAATTGGCGTCCCGAACGCCGTTCCGTGTCTTATGCGGCCCATCTCGAACATTTGTGCGACTGGACCGAAAAGACGCTTTCGCGGGAACCGTCCGCATGGATCGCGTGCGTGGGGCTGGCCGGAACGGATGAACTGGCGGCGCGGTTCGAACGGTATCTGGCGGCGCGGACCATTCCCCATGAAACAAAGGGGTATTGGGCGTTTCAACTGCCCTATCTGATCGTTTATCGCCTCTTTCCGCCGGAAAAACCCGCCACGGCCGATGCAATCGCCTCGGCAATCCGCGCGGCTACCGAAGAATTCGATGCCGAACAGGCGCGATTGAAGGCGGCGCGCGACGCGCGCGCGGAAGGCTTGGCCTTGTTGCGCGCGGGTTCGCATGAAGCCGGCTGGGAGGCGTTCGACAAGGCCTTCGCGACCCTGTCGTGGGACGAGGAGGCCTACGTCGCGCTTGCGATGAGCGTCCAGAAGGCGAAACAAGGCTACCCGCGTCTCGTGTCCGCGGCCCGCGCGTATGCGGAAACGCATCCAAACGATCCGCGCCCGCACGCCGACCTCGGATTTGCGCTTGCCGCCGAAGGCGACGACGCCGGGGCGGAAGCTGCCTTTCGCAAGGCGATCGAACGCGATCCGGCGAACCAGCCCGCGGCCTGTCGCGCCTTGCTGGAACTCCTCCGCCGTCGCAAAGACACACGGGGATCGCTCGACGTGGCGATGGCGGCGGCGCGGAACATGCCGTCGGAATCCGTCTTCGCATCGCAAGCCGTCCTGCTGGCGTTGGAGTTGGAGGATTGGGACACAGCCACCGCCGCCTACGAATTGCTGTTGAATGCGCGGCGGAGCGATCCCTTCGCATTCGAACAACTGGCGCGGGCCCTGATGACAAAGAAACGGGACCCGCGACAGGTTATCGAACTGGCCCGGCGCACGATTGCCGTCGCGCCGAAACAGGCGGGCGCCCATGCCGCGCTGGGGACCGCGCTTATGGAAACCGGTTTGCGCGACGAGGCTTTCGACGCGTTCTGGAAGGCGGCCGCATGCGACCCGGAAATCGATCCCGCCATCCATCGTTACCTGGCGGATATCGCGTGGGAACGGAACGATTACGCGGCCGCCGCCAAGGCCGCCGCGAGGGGTTTGCGGCACGCCCAAGGCGATGCGGCGCTTGCCTCGCGGCTGGCCCAGGCGCTGTGCAAGCAGGGCAAGTGGAAGGACGCGCGGGCGCTTGTCGAAAAGGAAACGTCGCCGGAGACGGCCCCGATTCTCTTCGGCATCGTCGCCAACGCCCTGCTTTGGGAAAAAAAGGATTTTACAGGCGGAATCGCCTTCACGCGGGCTTATCTGGAGCGTTTTCCAAACGACGCGGGCGCGCAGGCGATCCTGGGCATGGCCTTGCGCCATGAAAACGACATGGAAGGCGCACTGGCGGCTTTGCGGAAGGCTATCGAATTGGCGCCCGGCGCCTCGCCGTGGACCTACGGGAACTTGGCGCTGGTTCTGCTCGAACGCGCCGATGCGGCGGGGGCTGTCGAAGCCGCCCGGCAGGGCATCGCGCTTCTTCCGACGGACTCGTTCCTCTACGATGTGCTGGCGCAGGCCCTGTGCCGCATGGGTGAGCATACCGAAGCCGTCGAGGCCGCCCGCAAAGCCGTCGAACTGAATCCCCGGATCGGAAGTCCGCCGTGGACGCTGGCCATGGCGCTGCTCGGCGCGGGACGGCAGGCCGAAGCCATTACCGCGGCGAAGCAGGCGTTCGACCTCGATGGCGGACTTGCGGACACCTACCGAACCCTGTTCACTCTTGCGTTTGAAAAACCCGACCCCGCCGCCGCCCGGCAAGAAATGCGGCGGTTACGGCGCGCAAACATCGCAATGCCCCACGAACTCATGAAAGCGGTCGAAAGGCTGCCGCGGGATATTTCCACGGGGCGATAAAACCCGGAACCGGCGGTCGAAAACGGTTCCTTGGGTCTTGCTGCTACGGCCGGTGTTGACGCAGCGTTATGTTCGTATTCGTTTTCTCCGGAACACTGCCGAGGCGGCGAGGGCCAGGATGACCGCCGCCGGCATGAGGGGATCGCCTTCGTGCGGCGGCGCGATCCGCGTCACATCCTGAAGAAATCCGCCGCAACAGCCGCCATTGATTGGGCCCGCCGCCTCAAGCTGCAATTCGACGGTCGCGACCGAACCGCCCATGATCGTCACTTGCCCGGTGGCTTCCTTGAATCCCGGCGCGGTCGCCTTGACCTGCGCCGTGCCCGTGTTCATGCAACTGAAGACGTAGATGCCGTCGGTGTTCTGGGTCAGCGCGAAGGGCGGCCCGGGCGACAACTGGACCGATCCGGTGCGGATGGGCGCGCCGGTTGCCTTGTTGACCACGGACACCACCGCCGCGCCGCACAGCAGGCTGTTGACCGAGAGCGTGCCGGCCGATTTCTCGACGCTGTTGTACCATGAAAGGTCGTCGCCGAATTCGCCCTTGAGTTTCGCCTCGTTCAGTGAAATGGGCAGTTCGATTTTCTTGGGCGCGGTGTCGGGCACGTTGAAATGCAGGATGGCGAGCGATTCGGTGGATTTGGCGGCCTTGGCGGCCTCGCTGTTGCTGAAAACAATCCGCGCCAGCCCGTTTCCGATGTCGTAGGCCATCGAATAGTTTTGCGTGGCCGTCCCGCGGCTAATCGAATTCAGCACCAGCATCGAGCTTTGCGCGGGGAAGGTCACGAACAATTCGCAGCCGCTCAGGCCTTCCGGATTGTCTATGTAGATGGGAATATCCACCGAGCCGCCCGGTCCCGTCTCCATATTCGGAATGTAGCAATGGATCTGGCGTCCCCGGACCGTCTGGCCGTCTTCTTCCGGATTCAGCGGGCGATCCTCCGCAATGCGCATGATCATGACCGCGTCGGCGCTATCCACCAGCGTGTCGCCGTTCATGTCGCCCGCAGTGAGCTGGCAGCCGTCCGGGATGACCTTTTTGACCACGATGCGCAGGACGACCGTGGCATCGAACATTTGCACGATCCCGTTGCCGTCCATGTCGCCCATCTTGCACGCGCCCGTCACGCACACGCGCGCGGTGTCGAAATAATCCGCGAGCACGTCGTTGCCGTTTTCGTCCCGGAAAAACACATCCGTGAACGACAGGTTGCCGCAGGTGTTGAGGGCCAGCCCCGGCTTGATACAGGCGCGGACGTCGAAGATGTGGCCTTCGCCCTTGAGCACCGAACCCTGGCTGGTCGTGATGACGAGTTTGCCCGGCGTAGACGTGTCTTGCGCCACCACTGCGTCCGCCGTGATGGCGGTCCGCTCGACTTGAATCGTGGCGGGATCGAGCACGTTGGCGTTGTAGGCCAGTTCGATCCGCAGTTCGTGCGGATCGATGCCCGCCGTGTTCGCCACGTTGAGCGGAATGCGGATGCACTCGCCCGAGTCGCCGTCAATGTCCGGCATCCAAATGGTGATTTGTCCCGGACGTCCCTCGACCTGTTCGGAATAATCGCTTTCGTTGTCCTGCGTGTCCACGGCGGTGACCATGTAAAAATACGAATGCCCCGGTGCGGCGGTGGTGTCCACGTGACGCAAATACGGTATCGCGATCGGCGTGATCGGCGCGGGCGTCCCCGTGGGCGAGTCCGACCGGTATACGCGATAGCCCTTCAGATCCGGCTCCGTGTTGGGTTCCCAGCGCAGGAGGATTTGGGTGGCGCCGGGGATGGCCGTCAGACCCTGCGGGGCATCCGGCGCGGAGGGAATCAGGGCGACATTCAGCCCGGCGGGCGCCTGGAATCGCGGTAGATCGTAGTTGTCGTAATTGGCCTTGGACACGTGCAGCGACAGGAAAAGATCCGCGCTGGGCGTGGACACGGCAAACTGCCCCGATTCGTCCGTCTGCGTCTGGTCCAACGAGGCGCCGGTTTCGAAGTTGAACAAGGTCACGGTGGCGCCTCCGATCGGCGAACCATTCCGGGCGTCGGTGGCCACGCCGGTTACCTGCAAGGTCTGCGCGGATGGCACGAATACCGCCGTGGCCTGCGAATCGTACATCACCTGGATCGTGGTCATTGCGGACAGCGTGTTGACCACCAAGCCGTCCCATCGCTTGAACTGCCAGCCGTTGGCTGGATTCGCCTGAATGGAAACGGTCGTTCCTTGTTTGACGGCCTGCGTTCCCTCGAACGGCTGCACCGATCCGCTGCCGATTTTGGAAAGTGTGAGCAGCGCACTGGGAACAAACACAGCCCGGACGGACTTGTCGGCATCCATGACCACTTGCGTGGACGGGGCCGCCGTATTCAGCACGGGGCCTTCCCACCGGTCGAACATCCAGCCGGAAAACGCCGTCGCCGCCAGGTCAATGGTGGCATTCACGCTGTGGGTATACTGGCCCGCGGCCGGCGTCGTTTTGCCGTTGCCTGTCACGGCGACCGTGAGGGTATACTGGGTGCGGACAAACACAGCCGTCACCGTCTTGTCGGCGTCCATAACCACCGTGGTCGGATTCGCGGTGGGATTGGCCACGGCCCCTTCCCAGCGATCGAAGGCCCATCCCGCCACCGGCAACGCCCTGATCGTGACCACTTCATCGGGTGCGTAAGAGTGAACGCCCTGCGCCGGGATCATCGTGCCGGTGCCGACCCGCGCCATCGTCAATTGACGGGCGTTTACCTGCAAGGTGGCCGGATCGGACGGCACGCCGCCGTAAGGATTGGACACGGTGCAGACATACGAACCCGCATCGGAGGACTGCGCCGCCGCGATGTTCAGCGTGGCCGATGTACCCGAGGCGATCGGCGTGCCGTTCCGGGTCCATTGGTAACTCAGCGGCCCCGCCCCTTCCGCCACGACGGAAAACGACACCGGCTGGCCCAGATTCACCGTGGCGGATGCCGGCTGCTGCGTAATCACCGGCAGCGCGTTCACCGTAAGCGTCGCGGTGTTCGATTCGACGCTGCCGGCCATGTTGCCGACCGTACAGGTGTATGAACCGGCGTCGGACGGCTGCACCGAGGCGATGGACAGGGTGGCGGCGGTGGCGCCGCCGACGGAGACGCCGCCCTTGGCCCACTGGTACGACAACGGGGCCGTGCCCGTCGCGGCGACCGTAAAGGAGGCCGACTCACCGGTTGCCACGGTCAGCGACTGCGGGTGCGTGGTGATGGCCGGCGGATCGTTCACGACCAGCGTGGCGGCGTTCGAGATGGCGCCGCCCGGATTGGCTACGTTGCTCACCACGCAGCGATAGGCGCCCTCGTCGGATTGTTGCGCGGAGGAAATGGTGTAGGACGCGAGCGTCGCACCGGCGATGTCCACCGTGCCTTTCTGCCAGCGGTAACTCAGCGGCGCGGTGCCGGTGGCCGCCACGGTAAAGGTCACGCTGGCGCCGGGATTGACCGTGGCCGGTTGCGGCTGCGTCGTGAACACCGGCGGATCGGTGACGGTCAGCGCCGCCGCGTTGGACGTGGCGCTGCCGACGATATTGGTCGCGACGCACGTGAAACTGCCCTCGTCGGATTGCTGCGCATTGGTTATCGAATAGGTGGCATTGGTGGCATTGACGATAGGACTGCCATTCTTTCGCCATTGGAAACTGATCGGCGGCGTGCCCGTCACGGTCGCCGAAAACGTCGCGTTGGCGCCGGGATTCACCGTCAGGGATTGCGGGTGCGCCGTGAATGCGACCGGATTGTTCACGGAAAGCACGGCCGCATTCGAACTGACAGACCCCGAAGCGTTGGAAACCTCGCACCAATACCGGCCCTCGTCGGCTTCGGCGACGCCCTCGATCGAAAACGTGGGCGAATCCGATCCCACCATGACGGGATCCTTCGCGGTGTTGTCGAACCACCACTGGTACGTGAACGGCTCCGTCCCGGCGGCTTCGACGGTAAAGGCGGCCGTGTCGCCCGGATTGACCGTCTGCGATACGGGGTGCTGGAGAATCACGGGCGGTTCGGCTTCATATTCATACGTAAAACCATCGTACAGGTAGGCGTGCGCTCCGCTCGGATTGACGACGACCACATCGCAGACGCCGGGTGTGAAGGCCGGGAACGTGCAGGTAATCGTTGTCGCGCCGGTATAGCCGCCCGACTGGACCACGACGTCCGTGGCGTATTCGAGTTCCTCCGTCGAGGACCGCATCACCTTCACCTGCGTCGTGCCGAACTCGTCGAAACGCTCGCCCGTGATCGTGACCATGAAGCCGCCGCCGACCGGCCCGCGATCCGGGTTGACCGCCCAAATGACCGGATCGTTGTAGTCCACATAGACGCCGCGCGAGCGAAGCGTCTCGATGGCGTTCAGGGAGGCGAGATTCAAGGGATTCCCGGACAGCCATACGGTATCGCCGTCTCCGATGCCTTCATTGGCCAGCAACGGGGTTATGTCCACAAGGAGATTGGCGTCAAGGTAAAGATATTGAAGATTGGTCAGGGATGCCAACGCCCCAATATCGGTCAGCAGGTTTTCGGACGCCACCAGTATGGACAGATTGGCAAAGGCCTCGATGCCATCCAACGACTCGAACGAGTTGCCGGGAATGGTAAGCGTTGCAAGGTTGGGAAGCACGGGAAGGTTCGCCGCCGAGGCAATCAGGTTGTAACCCAAATGCAGCGCATGCAAGGCAGTCAAGCCGGACAGCCCGGATGCGTCCGTTATTTGGTTGCTGCCGAGATCAAGGAGGGTCAATGCCGTCAGCGGCGCCAGCGGCGCCACGGATGCTATCTGGTTGCCGTCCAATTCAAGTATTTGCAGATTCGTCAAGCCCGACAAGGGCGATGTATCCGCAATCGCGTTTCCGTTCAGGCTGAGTTGCGTCAGATTCACGCAGTATTCCAGTCCGGTCAGGTCCGTGATGCCCCGGTACGAGGCATACAGTTCCGTCAACCGCAGCAGCGGATCTTCATAGATAGGAACGCCTACAAGTATGCCGGTGGCCTCGCGGATGGCGGCTTCGAGGTTCGCGTCGGGAAAGATTACTTCCGTCATGGAGGGCATGCTGAGCGGATCGAGCGGGTTCGAGTCGCCCGCGACTTCATGCAGGTCCGACGCCCAATCGCCATCCGTGTCCCACGACCGCGGATCCGTTCCATGCGTCACGAGTTCGTCGTAGTCGTTCAGCCCGTCGTTGTCGCTGTCCGCCTTGGTCAAACTCGTTCCCACCTCGGATTCATAGGCATCGAGCAGGCCGTCGTCGTCGGAGTCCTGCCCGCCGCAGGTTCCCGTGTACGAAACACCGACGCCGCGGCCTTGCAGCGCCGGGACATGGCTACATAACGAAGTCTGGTTCAACGGCGTGACCTCGAGGTTCACCGTGTCTTCGCTGCCGATTCCCGCGTTCGCCACGAGCGGACCGATGTCCGTGATGGGGTTCCAGGCAAGATCCAGATGGTAAAGGTTTGTCAAACCGGTCAACGCCGCGACGTCGCCTATGCGGTTGTTGTTCAGCGTGAGCTCATTGAGCGCCGTAAGACCCGAGAGTGCGCCGATACCGGCGATTCGGTTCTCGCCTAGGTAGAGATGGGTAAGCGTCGTCAAGCCGGAAAGCGGACTCAGATTCGAGATCCGGTTCTGTTGCAAATAGAGCGTGTTCAGATTTGTCATGGCCGAAAGGGGGGCGATATCGGCGATCTGATTGCCCTCTGCATCCAGCCTTTGCAGGTTGACCAGACCGGCGGCCACATCGAGCGAGGTCAATTGCAGCCACCAGATGCCGAGAAATTCGAGATTGACGAGACCCGCTATCGGACCGACATCGGCGATTTGATTGCCGCCCACGTCCAGGTAACGAAGCGCCGTCATGCCGCTTACAGCCGAGATGTCCGTAACCGCGCTTTGGTGCACATCCAGGGTTTGCAGATTGGGCATGTCGCTGACCGCGTAAATGGATGCCAGAGAGCTGCGGTCCACATAAAGCGCTTGCAGGCTGGTCAAGCCGCGCAGGGGTTCGATGGACGTAAACGGATTGATGGACAAATATAAATATTCAAGGTTCGTCAAGCCGGTGAGCGGTGTAAGATCCGCGATCCCGGTATCGGCAAGATACAGGTTTTTCAGATTGGTCAAACCGCTTAGGGGGGAGAAGAAGGTGATTGGATTGCCGTTGAAAAAAAGAGTCTCCGCGTTGATGAGGAACTCCGAACCGGTCAGATCCTGGATGTCGCTATAGGATGCATACAAGGCATTGATATGTTCCACCGGATCCCGCCAGATGGGGCCTTCGGGTTTGTTGATGGCGCTCCGGATGGCCGCTTCGAGATTGGAATCGGGAAAAATCACTTCCGTGAGCACGGGCGTGCTGGCCGGATCGAGCGGGTTGCGCTCCGAGGTAATTTCGTGCCAATCCGAGGCCCAGTCGCCATCGGTGTCCCAGCGGGTGGGATTGGTTCCGTAATAAACGAACTCGTCATAATCGCTGATGCCGTCATTATCGGTGTCCGTCTTGTTGGGGTTGGTTCCGATTTCGTTTTCGAGTTCGTCCTGCAAGCCGTCGTCGTCCGCATCCTCCCCGCTGCAGGCGCCGGTGTAATCCACGTCGGCGCCGCGCGCGGTCAGTGTGGGAATTTGCTCGCAGAGGGCATTGCTGCCCAACGGCGTGCGGCGCACGTCGAGATAATTTCCGGAGCCGAAGCCCGTTATCATGACGATGCCCGAAAGATCCGTTATCGGATTGTCGGAAAGAACGATAGATTCCAATCCATTCATCGCCGAGAACGGGGATGTGTCGGAGATGCGGTTGTTCGACAGATTCAGATGGACGAGATACATCAGGCTCGAGAGCGGCGATACCGAGGTGATGCGGTTGTTGGCGGCATCCAGCGTGTTGAGGTTGTAAAGGCTATCGAGATCGTCCAGGCCGGTCAGTCCGCACGAGCCGAGATAGAGATAGCGCAGGTTGTACATCGTGGCTAGGGGCGCGAGCGCCCCCAGCGGATTGGAGGAAACATCCAGATTCTCTAAGGAAGTAAGAGCCGATAATGGCGTTAGATCCGCGATATTGTTGTTTCTGGCTACGAGAAGTTGAAGATTGTATAGATTGGCAAGGTCGCTCAGGTCGTTCAATCCGCAGGAATCAATATAAAGAGATTGGAGGCTGTACACCGCGGCAAGGGGCGCGAGCGAACTCAGCGGGTTGTATGACACATCCAAGTCGTAAAGATACATAAGGTCCGACAACGGCGACAGATCGCTGACATGGTTGTTCGAAATGTGGAGCAGGAAAAGGTTGGGGAGCGATGCGAGGGGCGCTATCGAGGCAATCTGGTTGTCCGTCACGATGACATCCGTCAGATCGGTGCATTCTTCCAAGCCTTTTAGGGTCGTGACGCCCATGCCGCAAAGTCTGATGTAGCTGAAGCCCACGCCTTGTACGTCCGCGGGATAGATGGGACCGGTATATTTGTCTATGGCATGCCGCACGGCGGCCTTGACCATGGGATCGCCGAACACGATGCCGCCCCCGGCGTCCAGGGAAAGATCGATTGCCACGAGCGAGAAGTATCCTGTGGAACCATTGTTTTCCGCCACGCGAATCAGATACGTGTTCCCGGAAGTCACGCTTATGCGTATGGCCGACTTGTTATCGCAGTTGCTGTCGTCGTTGCAGGCGAGTTCCGTTCCGCCGCAGCCGTCGTAAACGGCCAGCGTCGAGTCGAA
Source organism: Candidatus Hydrogenedentota bacterium (assembly GCA_035450225.1). NCBI lineage: Bacteria > Pseudomonadati > Candidatus Hydrogenedentota > Candidatus Hydrogenedentota bacterium. The sequence goes on along the minus strand of DAOTMJ010000029.1, from coordinate 46,348 downwards.
GACGTCGCTCTCCCATGTATCAATCAGTACCTCCATGTTGGTAGCGGGCGTAAACGAATACCAGACATCCAGCGCATCCTCGTATCCGCAGGAAGAGATATCTGTGCCCGTGGCGCCAACCGTGGTTCCAAATACGGGAGTACCGGCGAGAATGACTTCGGCATTGCCGCACAAGTCGTTGGGCGGCGGCGCCTGCGCCCCCGCAACGGAGGAAAGCAGGACCGCCATGCCGCAAGCCATGACAGCCAATTCCTTGGTAAAACGGTATTTATCGCGCATGACCCACTCCCCTGAACTGTTTTTCCAAGCCTATGGCCACTTCCCGCCTACAACCGTATACGAATGGTATCATAACTTGGACGAAATTCGCAAAGGTAAAAAGTTGGAGTGCGATCCGCATACAAAATGCGGCTGGATGCGTTTCATGCCGTGCTGGCCGCGTTGCGGTGGGAAAGGCATGGTCGCGCGCCGATGAAGTTGGGGAGTGCGCGCGTCCCCGCGCGCCGCATGGCATTGACCAACCCGGTCGGTTTTTTCAGGTTGCCGGGACGTCGTCGGGCATTTCGAAATAACGGTGGAAGGCCTTGGGTAATTCGTGGTAGTCCACATTGGCGATTTCGGCGCTGAAATCGCGCGAATTGTAGGTGTTCCAAAACAGGGCGGTTTTATTGCACAGACGGCCCGCGGCGGCATCGGCCAACAAGGCCGCGAACGCCTTGCCGGTGTAGGTGCCTTCGATGCGGATCCCTTCCGTATCGTTCAGAAGTCGAATTGCATCAAGGGCTTCCGGCGTTGGAACGCCGTAATCCTCCCCGTAACAGTCGTGGCGCAATATAAATTGCTGATCGTCGAATGCAACCGTGGGAAAGGCCGGATCGGCCTTGCGCAGAAGCCGCAGCGTGTGTCTGAAATAACGCCGCGCCTTCTCCATCGAAGTGAACTTTGCGGCGGTCACGCGGACCGCCACGATTTGCGAATGGAGTCCTGCCGCTTGCGCGCCCAAGTGAAGTCCCACCACCGTGCCCATTGTCCCCGAGGCGGCATAGATGCAATCCGGTTCCGGCAGATCGCCGCGTCCGATCTGCTGCCGCAGTTCGAAGGATGCGTTGACGAACCCGAACATGCCCACCGGCGACGACCCGCCGGGCGGGATCAAATACGGACGTTGGCCGTCGTCAATCCGGCGCCGGACCAACTGATACAGCGCATCGCGCGCCGAAGCCGCGTAATAGGGGCTGAAATGCAGTTCCGCGCCCACGCGGTGGCTCATGAGCAGATTCTTGCGGACCGACGGGGAATTGGGCTGCGGCACCAGCATCGAAATCGTGTGCAGGCCGGCCTGCCGCGCATAGATGGCCGTTGCCAGGGCGTGATTCGATCCCGCCGCGCCAAAGGTCAACGTCGCCTTGCGGCCTTCGTGCAACGCGCGCCCCAGCAGAAATTCCAATTTGCGGACCTTGTTCCCGCCGTAGGGCTGCCCGCTCAAATCGTCGCGCTTAACGAAGAGGCGCGCATCGCCGAGCCCATCGCCGAAACGTTCCCGCAACGCCGCCTCCAGCCGTTCCATCCGCTGCACCGGCGTCGGCCACTGGCCCAGTGCCGCATGCGGCAGCCGCTCCGCCAACCGCGGATATATCTCGAACAGGGCAATCATCGTTTACCTGTGGCGCGGGCAAACCCACCGCTGGAGTTTACGCCCTTCCCGCGATCCCTTTCCGGTTTTAGCGGCCTTTCCCGGCGGCGATGGATTGGGCTGCATTTTCGCGAATCCGCCTTTTGCAATATTGTCCGGACGACACCAAAAAAGCCCCATAACTTTTCCGTAAGCGTTTTAAAATGGTGGGCCTGGTAGGAGTCGAACCTACGACCAAGTGATTATGAGTCACCTGCTCTAACCACTGAGCTACAGGCCCATGAAAAGGGCGTTACAGGTTCAGGGACCATTCGAGGAAGGGCTTGAGTTCGCGTGCGCGGGTGGGGTGGCGCATTTTGCGCAGGGCCTTGGCTTCAATCTGGCGTACCCGTTCGCGCGTCACGTTGAACACGCTGCCGACTTCTTCAAGGGTTCGAGGATACCCGTCTCCGAGTCCGAAACGCAAGCGGAGCACTTTTTCCTCGCGTTCGGTAAGGGTGTTGAGGACGTCGTTGAGTTTTTCCTGGAACACGCTGAAAGCGGCGGAGTTGGCGGGGGATTCGGCGCTCTTGTCCTCGATGAAATCGCCGAAACTGCTGTCCCCGTCGTCGCCGACGGGGGTTTCGAGGCTGATGGCTTCCTGGGCAATTTTGAGGATGCTGCGGACTTTGTCGGCGGACATCTCCATTTCGCGGGAGATTTCCTCGGCGGTGGGTTCGCGACCGTAGGACTGGATGAGGCGGCGGCTGGTGCGCACGAGTTTGTTGATGGATTCGATCATGTGGACCGGGATGCGGATGGTGCGGGCCTGGTCGGCGATGGATCGCGTGATGGCCTGGCGGATCCACCATGTCGCGTAGGTGCTGAACTTGTAGCCGCGCTGGTATTCGAATTTGTCTACGGCTTTCATGAGTCCGATGTTGCCTTCCTGGATGAGGTCGAGGAAGGACATGCCGCGGTTGGTGTATTTTTTTCCGATGCTGACGACGAGTCGGAGGTTGGCCTCGACCAGTTCCATTTTGGCCTTGTAGATTTTTTCTTCTTTTGATCGGATTTCGTCAATGAGGACAGCAATCCGGTCGGTGGACAGGTGGGCGTCGGTCTGGATTTGGTCAATTTTTCGCTGGGCCAGCGAGAGGCGCCGGTCGGCGTCGAGGATCTGGTCGCGGTCGCATGGAATTTTCGGCATGGCGTTCGGCCGGCGCAACTGGGCGGCGAGCGCGTGGATTTTGTCGGTGGCCATGCCGACTTCGCGTTCGACGCGGTCAATTTCGTCGCGGGCAGTGGCGATGCGGCGCTTGAGCCCCTTGATTTTGCGGGCGATCTTCATTATTTCCTTGGGTTTGAGTTGGAATCGGCGAATGATTTCGACCTGTTCCTCGCGGAGTTCACGGATGTGCTCGGTGTTGGCCTCGACGGCGCGCTTGGAGAGGCCCGACCGTTCCAGGCGTTTTTCGATTTGATCAATTTGATGCGAGATCTGGCTGATTCGGTCCACGGCGGCGGGCAGTTTTTTGATGAACTGCTCTTGGGCCTTTGGGTCTTCGATGTCGCTGACCTGCGGCAGGACGAGTCGTCCCGCGAGCAGCCGCGCGGAGAGCATCTGCACTTCCTTGAGGGTGTAGGGGGTATTGAGCAGGACTTCGGTGAGTTCTTTCTCGGCGGCTTCGATTCGCTTGGCGATCTCGACTTCCTGTTCTTTTTTGAGCAGGGGCACGCGGCCCATTTCGCGCAGGTACATGCGGACGGGGTCGTCGGCGCGTTCGATGGTGCTGTGGGTGGCGTCGCGGCGAATGACGGCCTTTTTGCCGAGCGCTTCTTTTTTCTGTTGCGCCTGCTGTGTTTCGGCGTCCATTCGGAATTCGTCCACCACTTCGACGTTCATGCCGCCGAGTTTGACCATCAGTTCGTCCATGGCCTCCCAACTGGCGTCTTCCGGGAGGATGTCCAGAAGGTCGTCGTAGGTGATTTTCCCTCGTTTTTTCGCGAGTTCGAGGGCGTCTTCCTTTTTCTGCGTGTTTTTGTTCGGGATTTCTTTTTTCTTTTCCGTGCTCATTGCCATCCTCGATGTCACCGTTCGCTTGTTGAATCTATTTTCATGCGCAAGCTCATGCCGCGCCCAAACCCTGGATTTGTCGATCGATGCCCGCCTTTTGCCGAAGTAATTCGGGAATGCTTTCCCGGTCCATGGCGCGTTCGGCCTGGAGAATCAAGCGTTGCACATTTTCGCTTTCAGCCTTGAGTAAGGCCCGTTTGAGGTTTTTGACATATTCGGCCACGATATTGGCCGCCGTTTCCGGCGTGATTTCATCCCAGTTCGCCGCCGCCGCGTACAACATGCCGGCGTCCTCATCGTTATGAAACACCGGCGAAGCGCCGTTATCTTCCCATAATGCCTTCAATACCTGGATTACGGGTCCGGGTTGCAGGGAAATGCCGTTGAGTGCTTCATGCGCGCGTTCGAGCAGGCCGGGATACTGTAGCAGGGCGGCAATGAAATCCCGATCCGGCATGGAGAAGGCGCGCCGTGGCGGTGCTTCCACGGTGGGGGGGCGGGCCTCCTGTTCGTGGCGGAGCCGGGCGAATTCGCTTCGACAGGCCCATTCGCCGAGTTGAAGGGCGCGGGCCATGTGTCTCAGATATTCATTCACGCGCAATTCGTCGTTGATGCCGGCCAGGATGACGAAGAGTTCCCGGGCGACAGCGGTCCGGCCCTCGATGGTGTCGAGGCGGTTTTCGCTCATCCGCACATAGAAGGTAACGAAATCCGCCGCGGCGTCGGCCAGCGCCCGGAAGGATTCCGGTCCGTGTTTTCGGATGTATTCGTCGGGGTCCTTGCCGTCGGGCAGCGTCATGGCCCGGACGGTCAGGCCGGCGTTGGTCAGCAGGCTTACTCCGCGGAGGGCCGCGCGAATGCCGGCGAGGTCGGCGTCGTAGACGATAACGACTTCCGGCACATACCGGCGGATCAGGGCGGCCTGCTCGGCGGTCAGCGCCGTGCCGCAGGTGGCCACGACATGATCGATTCCCGCGTCGAAACAGCGCATCAGGTCGAAATACCCCTCGACCAGCAAGACCCGCTTTTCGCGGCGCATGCCCTCGCGCGCCTCGAACAGGCCGTACAGGGTGCGAGTTTTCTTGTACAACGCGTTTTCCGGCGAGTTGATGTATTTCGGAACGCCATCGCCCAGGTCGCGTCCGCCAAACGCGACGGGGTTGCCCGAAATGTCGCGGATGGGAATCATCAGACGGTTGCGAAAGAAATCGAAAAGGCCTCGTTCGTTGCGCCGGGCCAGGCCGGATGCCTCGATGACGTTGTCCTTGAATCCCTTTGCGCGGGCCGCTTCCACGAACCGGTTGCCGCCGTCCGGCGCGTAGCCCAGTCCGAACCGCTTGACGGTTTCCGGCTTCAACTCGCGGGTCTTGAGGTACTGGCGCCCCAGTCCGCCTTTCAGCACGTCGCCGATGCAGTCCTGAAAAAAACGGGCCGCGAATTTGCCGGCCTCGACCAATTGCGCCCGCAGGTGATCTTCGCGGTCGTCGTAATCCGACACGGCGGGCAAGCGGACGCCGCCGCGATCCGCGAGCTTGCGCAACGATTCAATAAAGGTCAATCCCTCGAATTCGATCAGGAAACCGATGGCGTCGCCGTGCTTTTCGCAACCAAAGCAGTAATACTGCTGGCGGTCGCGGCTGACGGTGAACGAGGGTGTTTTTTCGTTGTGGAAAGGACAACAGGCCTTGAACCGGCCCGATCCGGCCGGTTTCAATTCCACGCAGGAACCCACGACGTCAACGATGTCGTTCGCCGCAAGCACCTGCGCCACCACTTCTCTTGAATACTTCGGCACTGGCCGTTTCCAGACACTCAATACAGCCCCTTGGCGTCCGCCGGCCAAGGAGCAAGCCCAATTTCTTTGCACCCTGGACCGGTGTAAGGTCCCCAAAAAGACGGACCTCCCCTCAGGGCTGTCAAATCGGGTAAAGTATACCACCTTTTCGCCCGAAACGTCAAGAATTGCTTGCAAAGCGGGACAGCCCGTCCAATCCCGTAAAAAAAGGCCTGAAAAATAAGACTTGACAAAATCCCCTTTTATTTGTATGGAAATAGCGTGGCCGGGCGAGCGGCAGGCCCGTGGGCCGTATCGGAAAGGCGCGCCGACGCGCGCAAAGCGGTTTGCAGACAAGCAGTGAACTGCTCTTGTATTGTTGTGGGAACACAGGTGGCCAATAAGGCAAGGAGAACGAACATGGCAAAGGCAATGACGAAGACGCAGATTGTGGCGAAGCTGGCGGAGAAGGCGTGCATCACGAAGAAGCAGGCCGGCGAGGTGCTGGGATGCCTCGTGGAACTGGCCTACAAGGGCGCCAAGGACGGCTTCACGATTCCGGGTCTGGGCAAGCTGGTGGTTGTGCAGCGCAAAGCCCGCACCGGCCGGAACCCGGCCACGGGCGCAACCATCAAGATTCCGGCGAAGAAGGTGCTCAAGTTCCGTATCGCCAAAGCGGCGAAGGACGCCATCGTCCCGGCGAAGAAATAAGTTTTCCATCGTGTTGCAAAACGCCGGCCCTGTTGCGCGGGCCGGCGTTTTGCATTCTTCGGAATAGGACGGATCGGACGGATTGGAGGGATCCGGCCGATGTTTCAGCGCATTTCTTGTCCGCCGGTGACGTTGATGGCTTGTCCGGTCATGTAGCCGGCCTCGTCCGAGGCGAGGAAGACCACCACGTTGGTCACGTCGCGGTATTGGCAGGGGCGTTTCATCGGCACCTGATCAATGTATTTTTGCCGTACCTGCTCAACGGTCAATCCCTGGTTGGCGGCGTATTGCTTGAACAGGCTGTTCACCCACAACGGTGAATCGAGGAGGTTGCCCGGGCAGACGCTGTTGACGCGGATGCCCTGTTCGGCGAATTCGAGCGCCAGGCTTTGCGTGACGCCGATGCCGCCGAATTTCGACGCCGCATAGGCGCTGTTGCGGAAACTGCCTTTTTTTCCGGATTTCGAGTTGATTTGGATGATTGCGCCGCCGCGTCCGCCGGCGAGCATGACGCGGGCCGCCTCGCGTGCGCAAAGAAAATATCCCACCAGGTTGACGTCAATCACCTTGCGCCACTTGGCCGCGTCGAAGGTTATCGAGTCGCCCGAAATGAGGATGCCCGCGTTCGACACGAGGATGTCCAGTCCTCCGAGCCATGCCGCGGCATCGTCCATCGCACGGCGCACGGCATCCGCATCGGTGATGTCCACCTGCGCGCCCATCGTGCGGCGCCCGGTCTTTTGGGCCGTCTCGGCGGCCGTGGCCTGTGCCTGCTCGATGTTCACGTCCCATCCCACGACATCGCAGCCTTCTTCCGCGAGCCGTTCGACAATGGCCGCGCCGAGCCCCTGCGCCGCGCCGGTGACCAATGCTTTCTTTCCAGCCAGACGTTCCATCACACAAACATCTCCAGGAGGGCCTGTTCGGCCTCTCGTGTCCATGCGCCTTCCGGACTGAGTTTGTCCGCCAGCGCCGGCAATCGTTTCGGAATGTCCTCAAGGCTCATCAACGGCAAATCCACCACATGCGGATAGATGACCGTTTTTCCGGGAAACCGCGCCGCCTTGACGCCTTCGAGCCCTTCGCGCGCGGCGTTGAGTCCGCCGATTGCCGCGACGCTGAGATTGGTGTTGAGCCGGCGCGTTTCGACCATGCTCAGCAGTTTGCGAAGGTCGCTGATGCGCGATCCGCTGCTGCCAATCAACTTGACGCCGCGGCACAAGTCGCGGAGTTCGATGTCGGCGAAACTGCCGATGCCCAACCCCGCAAAGATGTTCACGAACGCGTCGTCCGCCGCGAAACGGAGCGAATCCTTGACGAGCGCCGCCACGGGCGCCAGCACGATCACGTCGTCGTAGCCGTCCGGCGCCTGCGCGTGAATCCACGCGTCCATCGCGTCCTTGTTCGGGAAGTCCGACGGCGCCAGCGTGATGAAACGGATGCCGTTGCGATCCGCCAGGTTCTGGAAACGGTTTTGCAGGTGATCCAGTCGGCCGCGATCCAGATCGGTCACGACGACGCGCTTCGGCCCATTGGCGATTTCCAACGCGCGCTGCACGTGCATTTGCCCCATCGGACCGCCCGCGCCGATGAACAACGCGTTGCCGTCCCGCAGCAAATCATGCCGTTTGTTGGCTTTTGCAACGTCCCCGATGGTATCGCCGCCCCCATAATACCGGATATTTTCATAATGGATTCGCCCCAGATCAATCGAAACGACGCCGGGTTCCGCGGGATCGCCGAGCAGGAACATTACGCCGTTCTTGCGCAAGCGCGGCGAAAGATCGTTGACCATTTCCGGCGAGGGATCGGGAACGATGATATCGTCGAATTTTTCGTCCGCCAGTCCTTCGAGCGAACGCGGGACAATCCGCGCGCGGGGATTCGGTTCCCGCCACTGTTCCGGCGTGTCGCTTACAATCAGCAGGTCCCCGCCGCCCGGCGCAAGGCGATCGTCGAGGCTGTACGACATTTCGACGCATGCCCACGGTTCGGCGAGCGCCGCCTCGCTGTAGCCTGTTTCCGGTTGGACCGGCAACAGGTAACAGCCTTCGTCGCCGGCGAGCGCGCGTTCGTCGAGATAGCAATACTGTTGCATGCCGCCCGGAATCAGATAGCCAAAGGCAAAGCCGGCGCCCTTGTAATAGATGTCCGCCTGCACGATGTAGCGTTCGCCGGGCCGAAATGTGTCCTTCCACTGGTTGCCGGCCTTCACGACCGTTACGGCGCACTCGTGGCCGAGCACCGTCGGATCGCTGGCAAGGTCGCGCCCGCGCAGCCGGGGGTGAGCCCTGCCCTGATTGATGATTTTGATGTCCGACAGGCACAGGCCCAACGCGTCCACACGCAGCAAAATTTCATTGTCCGCCGGATCGCGCAGGGGCAGCGTTTGCGGCTTGCCGTCGCGTCCGAGATTGTCGAATCCGGCGCCAAACACCTGCCACGCCAAGTAAGTTTCCGGCAGCGGCAACCCGGCCTTGCGAAACGCATCGAAACGTGACACTTCCATCTCCTTCCGGTTCCTTGCCAAGGGTGCGACGTATTCGTGCCGCGGCTTATTCCTTCATCCCTCGGACGCCAGCCTTTTTTCCCGGTATTTTTCATCCGGTCGCGTGTAAATCCGGGCAATATCTTTTTCGGACATGAACACGGGTCCGCCGAGGCTGTATGTGCCCACAATGATCCGCGCGGCCTTTTCGGCCATGTCCGTGATGTTCATGACGGTTCGGGGGGAATCTCCGACCGCGATAAAGCCGTGGCCCTGCATCATGATTGCCCTCGGCAATGTTCCTTCCGTCTCGATAAACGCCTCCACCCGCGCGCGGATTTCCCGTGCAAGGACCAGTCCGGGGTCCACATAGGGAACAAACACCGATTTTGCGGCCATCACCACGACATGATCCGGGCAAATGCGGCCCGTCGAGGCCTCCTCGGCCTTTTTTGAACACAACAGCATGTTCGTGTGGATCGGGTGGGTGTGACCGACGAATTTTATCTCCGGATAACGCAACAGCAATGCGTGAAACAGCGTTTCGACCGATGGTCGCCGCGTTTCGCCGGGATCCACGCGGGCCTCCGTCAGCACACGCGACACCGCCGCGTCGTCCGCGCCGGGGTCGTCCAGCAGCGCGAGTACTTTCGCGCGCGATACGGCCACGAATCCGCCGCCGTCAATGTTGCCCAAGACGGATCCCGACGCTTTTACATAAAACGTATCCTCGTCAATCCGCGCTGAGGTATTGCCCTCGCCGAGGATTGCATACCCCCGGTCCGGATCGCCCAGATAACGCGACAAGTCCACCAATTGCTGCAGGATCGCATCACGCATAAAAATATACACATCCCTTCCATGTCATGCAGGTGATAGGGGAGTATACCATTTTCGCGCCGAACCCGGCAAAAAAACACGCGTTGCGAAAGCCAACACTATACGCATAAAATGACATTTGTTGAAACGCAAGCGCGCTGCTGTCGGCGTCCCGTTGGGCCGCTTTTTCCAATGTCTGAATTGGGGTGCGCCCGGGCAGGAAAACAATGCCATGAAACGTATCCTTCGCATGATTGTCAATTTGTTGCTGGCGATCATGGCGATTTATGCTGCGGCCAAAATGTTGGTGATACTGGATGCCGTTGCCGGATGGTTGCTTCCCGAACGGGTTTGGCCGGGGCCAACGGGGATTTATTTTGTTCCCGGCACGGAAGTCCGTTACGAGATGCACGACTACGTTTGCACGGATCGAATCAATTCCCTGGGATTCCGGGATCGGGACATTGCCCTGGACAAGAAAAGCCGGCGGCGCATTGTGGTCATCGGCGATTCGTTTACCTACGGCTGGGGGGTCAATATCGAAGACGCGTGGTGCAAGCGGGTTGAATCCCGTTTGCGCGAGCAGGGTTTCGACGTCGAAGTGCTGAACCTTGGCAAGCCCGGCGCCGGTCCCCGCGACTACGCGGGCATCGCGGAATGGGTTATACCCCGGCTGAAACCCGACATGGTGGTCGTTGGTTGTCTGGCCGCGGAAGATCTCGCCCAACTTGGCGACATCTGGAGCATCGAACCCGGGACATGGCTCCGGGAAAATTACTCCCATCTGCTCGATCTCGTGCAACATGTGCAACACGCTTGGCGGGGCTTGCCGCCTCCGCCTTCCCTCGTGCGAACCGCCGAGGATGTGCGCCGGGAATACGCAAACGTCGCGCAGGATATCGCCAACGGTTTTTCCGATGAGCAGCGATCGCGTTTCAATGCATTGGAAGAATCCGTCCGGAACGTCTTTTTCGAGGGACGTCTGAACCCGTGGATGATTGAGCATGCCATTGTTTCGCCGAATTATTTCAGCGACATGACCCATTTGCGCCTGCAAACGAGCCGACTTCAACAGCACCTTCGGCGCATCCAAAAAGCCGCCACGCGCCAGGGCGCCAAACTGGTGGTTCTTACCATTCCGGAAGGCTTCTATGTGAACAAGGAGGCGTATGCCAACATCGGACGCGTGGGTTTTCGCGTACACCCCGAAATGCTCCAATCCAACGCGCCCGACCGGGCCGTGGAAAAGGCGGCCCGGGGCGCCGGCGTATCCGCGTTTTTCAGCGTTACGGATGAATTCAGGAAACATCAGAACACGAAAGGCCTTTATTTCGAGTTGGACCGACACATGACCCCGGCGGGAAACGCCCTGTATGCCGCGCTGGTTTCCCCTTTTCTGGCGGAGGAACTGCGCTCCCTGGATGCACGGCCTCCAACCCCCGAAACAGACGCGCTGGACTCCGGCGCGTCACAAGGCAATCTGGCTGCCATGTTTCCTTCATGAGTATGATTTTCTGGTTGGCAATGTCTGCGCGCCCGGCGTGGATGTTTTGAGCGAAGAAACCAACAGCCCGTGGCAAGGCGGAATCCCATGCGTGTATTCCAGACAAGAAGCGGCGAGGCGGTCATCGTGGCGGCCCTGTTCCTGATGGCGGGCACGGCGGGGTGGGCGTTTCTGAATCAGCCGGGCGTTCTTTTTCGCGCGGACGCGGAAAGCGATTGCAAACTGTTTGGAGCTTCCCTGCTTTGGGCCATGGGCCGCGGGATGCACGGAACCACCGAAATCACGCCGGAAATGGCCGAATTCTTCACGCAGCAACGTCCCTCCTTGTCGCCTGAAGAGGTTCCCCCGGACCTTGCGCGATTTCCCACCACCGGCAAGTTTCACGTGGATCGCCTTTACATGCTTTATGCCGTGGGGATTCTTTGGAGGCTGTTTGGAATCTCCTGGGCGTCCGTCAAAATTTTTTGGGCCGCGGTATTTGGCGTGACCGGCGTGTTGACGTATGGGATCTTTCGCTTGGGCATGAACCGGTGGCTGAGCCTCGCCGGAACGGTGTTGACGCTGGCTTCGCCGGTCATGCTCGGCCAACTTCCGTGGTTGCGCAGTTTTTGCAAGGCGCCGTTTCTCTTGGCCGTGATGCTGGCCGCAGGATACCTCCTGTTGCGCGAGGTACGCCCGCGCACCCTGTTGTGGCTTTCCTTGGTCATGGGATTTGTCATCGGAATAGGATTTGGATTCCGGCAGGACGCCGTCATGGGCCTCCCGGCCCTGTTGGCGGTTGTCGCGCTGGGTACGCGGGTAGCCCATCGAACCCCGGGCCGGTTTCGACTTGCGGCGGCTTTGGCGCTTGTCGGCGCTTTTGCGATTCCCGCATGGCCGGTCCTGCGAATGACACGCGAAACCGGCGGCAACAACGCCTTTTACATGGCCCAGGGATTCGCCCTGGAATCGGTCTTCGACATCGGCGCCGAACGGGCGATGGTGTGCCCGTTCCATAGCAACGGCGATTATCTCATGCACGCCCTGATTGCCGATTACGACACCAAGCAAGACCATCTGCCCCCCGACGATTTTTCGAGCCTGCGCACGCTGGGTGCGGCCCGCCTTGTCACAAGCCTGCAAGCCAATCCGCTTCAGGCCGTGATGGACCTTGTATTGAACATGGAGTTATTCAATCGTGATCAGGTGGACATCTGGCGGAAAAAGACCGAATTGCTGACCCGGAAACTGGTGTTGTCCTTGTATGCGACTTTTCCGGCGGACGTGATAGGCCGTTCGTATGCCGCCTCGCTCAGGATTGTCCGCAACCTGCAGCCACGGAACTTTTTCAAAGAAGAAAACGGCATGTTCCGCGCGGCGGAACGATGGGCGGTTCCGGTGTCGCGCCATTTGGATGTGTTCGGCCCATGGTATGCCGCGGCGGCGTTTGTGGTCATCGGATCCCTCGGTTTGCGGCGGGCCGCCGGATGTCTGCTGTTGTTTCTGTATTTTACCGGTTATACCAGCATCGAATTTCAGATGCGTCATGCGTTTCACCTCAATTTTCTGTCCTTTTGGTTTCCTCTTTTTCTTGCGGGAGCCGCGTGGGCCGGTCTGCGCGGTGTGATGCGTGACGGCTTGAAACAGGCGATTGCCAAGGCAAGACCGGCCTTTCCCCGCGCGGTGATCTTCACGGTTTGCACGGCGGCGTTTCTGGCGGGACCGTTATACGCGGCCCGGTTCTACCAGGAAAAAACAACGGGCAGGCTTATGGAGACTTATGCACAAGCCGATCTTGAGCCGCTCGATGTCGAAATCCGCGAGAACGGCGGGGCAACCGTCTTTTCCCCGGCCCGGCTGCCGGCGTTCGAAAACACGGCGATGGACAACCTGCGGAAAAACCTGGCGCTGGATCGCCTTGGGCTTTGGCCGGAACGCAATGTCCGGACGGAATACCTGGTGGCCGAAATGCGCGTAACCGGACCTTGGGCGCGGGTGTCGTGGCGCTACCGCGACCTGCCCGATATCCTGTTGGATTCGTACCGCCTTCCGAACCCCGGCGGTCCCTGCATGTTTCGCTATTATTTTCCCGTCATCCAGTATTCGGATTGGTACCAGGATCAACATCCGGGCGAAGGCCGCTTTGGTCCGTTCAACGGGCTTACGTTGGGGTCGGACGCCGAGTTTTTAAGGTTTTACCGGGTGCGAAATGTGCAGGATTTTCCTTTGTTGATGAGCGTTTGGCTTCCATCGGAACGGGAGCAGATGCGCTATTGCCTGGAACTTGGACTATGAGGAAACACAGGGCGAATCCATGCCGCCGGACTCTGTCCGCCGTTGCCGTTGCGTTGACGGCCGCAGCCGTTTTCCCATGCGTTGGATCGGCTGCGCCGAACGGCGATGCCGCTTCCGCCGCAAGGTTGCTTTCCCTGGCGCCTGAATCGGCCGCCATTGCCTGTGTCGTGCCGCATCTGTCGAATCTTGCAGGCAAAAGCCTGAATGTCGCGGATCGGCTTCTGCCTCCGGAGATGCGCAACGGCGAGACGGCCCACGCCCTTTTCGAAGGGGCAATGTCCGCATGCGGTTCCGACGGCGCGAAGACCTTTTCCGATTTCCTCGTGGAGAAAGGTTTCGCGCCGGACACGCCGTTGGCGTGTTTCTTCGATTTGAGTTCGCCGGCCAAGGAGGCCGCGGAACTCATGGAGACGATTCGGACGGAAGATTTGGGCATTGTCCACCGTAAAAGACCGCCCGCCGCCTTTGCGGCGATTGCCGAATACAGCGATGCAACGTCCGCGGCGGCCTCGCTGCATTCCCTGGCGGACGCATGGCAGATTGCGTGTCGAAACGTGTCCGCTCAAGGGAAAACCGAACCCGACGGCCTGTCCTGGCCGGATGGCGCGCTGGGCTACTGTTTCGCGGGCGGATGGATCGTCGTATCCAATAGCCCGGCGTTCCTCCGGGAAACGATTGCCCGCATCGAGTCTCCCGCAACCTTCGGCCTGTCTCCCGAAGCCTGTCCGGATTTATTGTCATGCGATGCCGCATTGGCGACGCGCCCGGAAATGATCATGCCGGCCACGCCAAACCTTGCGCCCCTCCTTGGATATGTCGCCCATGTGCTGAAGCACGAGGCGGCGGAAAAGGCCGGCATCATCGAGGAACGGGATCAAGCCTATCGGGGAAACGGTCTGCTCGTGACGACCTTGACGATTGCTGAAGACGGGATTGCGCTTCGATCGCGTCTCGACACGCGAAACCGTCCAGCGCTGGCCGTTCATTCCGGCGATATCCCGCCGATGCGCCTTGCGGCGGTGCTGTCCCCTGAAAACATGTTCAATGCAAGCGTGCGCATTACGGCGCCGTTGAGACGGACGGTGTTCGACTTGTTCAATCTGATACCTGGTTTTATGCGGATGCGGGAAGTTCGCATCGCGCAACAGGCCGCCGATTGCCTCCTTGCCTCCGAAATCGCGGTGGGCATCGCCGTCGAAGATGGCAAGCCGGCATTGTTCGGCGCGGCAAGGATTGCCCAAGGCCGGGATCCAAGAACCTTCCTGAAGGCGCCGGGAACCTTCCCGAAAACCGGCGGAGAATCCGGCGAGACGTGGACTTTCGATGTCGCCGGAATCACGTTGCATGCCACAGTCCGCGAGGATATCCTCGTTGCGGCCACCCGTCGGGACAAATGCCTGGAACTGGCGGAGGCAATCGCCAGACCCGGCGAACCGGTTTTCCCGTTCCCTCTGAACACCGGCATCAATCCGGCGTCCATTTTGACCTTCTGGTCGCTGGACGCGCCCAAAGCGGCCCACGTGTTGCCCCTGCTTGTTCCGGAATTGGACAACCCCGGACGGCAGTTGCTGGGGCGAATCGGCGAAACGGTTCGTGAAGTGCGCGGCATCAAGCGTTCCGACAAAGGTTGGCAGGAAATGACCCTGTCGGTTTACCTGAAATAAACAGACAAGGCGCGGACATCCATGGCCGAAATTCCGAATCCGGCATGAAGGTCCCCGCCGGGAACCAGCCCGTATGAATGGGGTTACATGGATAAAAACCACGGGAAAGGTGCGAGCGATGGACTCCAAGGTGAACAGAAGGGATTTTTTGGCCAAAACGGGTGGCGGCATGGCGGCGGCTTGGCTGGCCGGCGCGACCGCACACGCATCGGGTTCCAAGGGCACGGATCGTCCGCCGAATTTCATCGTGATCCTTGCGGACGACATGGGCGCCAAGGAACTTTCGTGTTACGGCAACAAGGTTCACCACACGCCCAATCTGGACCGGCTGGCCGAAACGGGCGTCAAGTTTGAAACCTGTTTCGCCTCGCCCATCTGCCATCCCACCAGGCTCATGATCATGACGGGGCAATACGGGTGCCACAACGGCGTCTATAATTTTGCCGGACGCCGGGGCGGCCCCGAACCGAATTCGCCGGTGGAAGACATTGCCAAGTCGCACGTGACGTTTGCGAATCTGCTGAAAAAAGCCGGGTACGCAACGGCCCTCGCGGGAAAATGGCAACTGTCGGGGGAGCAGCCCAATCTCATCCGTGAATGCGACTTCGACGAATACTGCATGTGGGCCTATGAACGGGACTTGCCATCGGGCGTAACGCATGCGGGGGCCTATGAAAACGACCGGAAACCGTCGCGCTACTGGCATCCCTCCATCGTCAAAAACGGCGAATACATCCCGACAACCCCCGACGATTACGGACCGGATATCCATGCGGATTTCGTGAACGATTTCATCCGGCGCAACAAGGACCGGCCTTTTTTTGTTTACTACACCATGTGCCTGACGCACGGTCCGCATGTGCCCACGCCCCGTTCTTTGAAACCGGGCATGGACAAATTCAAGAACGACAAGGCGAACTTCAAGGACGGGGTCGAATATGCCGACCTGCTGATAGGCCGGCTCGTGGCGGCGTTGGACGAACAGGGTTTGCGCGAGAACACGGTCATCTTCTTCACGACCGACAACGGCACCGGCGGCGAAGGCAAGGGCGATCCCACCGAATTGGGCGCGCGGGTGCCGATGATCGTCAATGCGCCGGGTCTCGTGAAAACCCGGGGAACCACGATGGAACTCACGGATCTCTCCGACGTCATGCCGACGATGATGGAACTTGCCGGCGTGAAACTGCCACAGGACCGCATCATTGACGGGAAATCGTATGCGCGGTTCCTGCGCGGCAAGACCGATCGCACGCGCGAGTGGATATTCAGTTTCATCGGCGACGCGCGTATCCTGCGCACCAAACGCTTTCTGCTCGAGGACAATTCGCCGCACCGGTTCGGGCGGCTCTATGATTGCGGCGACAGCCGGGATGGTTCCGGTTACAAGGATGTCACGGACTCGACGGAGGCCGCGGCGCTCGAAGCCCGGAAGCATTTTACCGCCCTTCTGGAAAAACTACCCGCGCCGATCATTTCCGGCGAGGGCCATCCCAAAGACAAAAAGGAAAAACCGCGGCGGCCGTCCGGAAGGGAACGCCGGCGGAAATAAAGGGGCCGTATTTTCCGCGTCAGAACCAGAAGCGGTAGACTTGGACTTCCATGACGATGCCGTACAGGTTCCAGAGCGCGCCGACGATGAAATCGCCGAGGATGAGGCCGATGAAAAACGGCACGGCGGGCCGGTAGGCCTTGACGCCCCCATAGCGCATCACGGCCACCTTCAACAGCCAGCCGATCAGCACGCAAACCCACAGGCGGTCCATGGACCATGTCCCGGCGAGCGCGAATCCCATCGGATGCAGCGGCCACCAGGCGAAGTTCATGCGCATCGCGGCCAGCAGAAACGAGAACAGGGCGCCGAGGCCGATGACCATTGTCGAGACGAGTTGATGTGGCTGCGGCGCGGTGAACCACATATTGACGCGCGACCAGATTTCCCAGCCGAACCCGTCGCCCGCGACCATGCCCGCCGCCCCGCCGTAATGGTAGTGCATCCACATCATGGCCCACATGGAGGCCATCGTGCCCGCGACGACCGCAACGAGCATGGCCATGAGATACCGTAGGTTGTCCATCTTGAGTTGATGGGCCAGTTTGAACGCCTCCATGCCGTGCGGCATCGGGTGGCCGCGATAGACCCGGTTGAAGAAATTGAGCATGCCGAACATGACGAGGTCCGCCGGATTTTCCTTGCGCATGTTGGTCATGCCCATCGCGTTGAGAATCTGGATGTTCGGTCCGAAACTGTGGAGATCGTGGACGGGCGGTCCCAATTCGGCGCGCATCCGCGTGATCGCGAGCGAGATCAGGAAATAAAGCGCAAAGAACAGTGCCGTTACCCACCACGTCATCCCCGTCCGCCAGCAAAAGAACAGGAGGAACGATCCGCCGCCGGCCAGCAGCAGGGCCGCCCATCGTGCCTCATGGCGATCCCAGTCGGTGATGTCGTCGTCGCGGCATCGGCCCAGAAGGATGAGCGCCACGCGCTTCAGGTGGCGGCGGCTGATCCACAACGCGATGAACGCGATGGCGTAGAATCCGCCGGCCATCTGTTCCGTCAGAAACGGCGCACCCTGAATGCCCTGCAATCCGAAATGGCTGACCAGAATCCGCTCGGCTTTGAAGAAGAAAAAGAAGAACCAGCAGGAAAACGCGAGGTCCACCGGCATCAGGAAGAACATCGCGATCGCGAAGGGATAGAACGACACAATCGCCTCGCCCATGTCGGACCACGGGCGTTCCGGAAAGAAGGTGCGCAGATCCACGATCGAGGCGATGGGGATGCGCGGCAGCAGCGGGAAAAGCCGGTTCAGGCCGTTGATCATGCCGATCGAACCGGCAAGGCCGAAACCCGCCCAGAAAATTCGGTTTTGGAAGAGCGTCCGCGGCTGAACGGCCAGTAGATAGGGCACTTGCAGGATGGGATAGGCCAGTTTTTCGTGTTCGACCCACTGCTTTCGGAACAGCAGGGTAATGCCCCACATGACCGCGCACAACGCAATCACGAAGCCGAACCACCATGCGAGCGGTTCGATCCAGGGCGCGAAGTTGGCCCAGTGATACACCGATTCCTGGCCGATGTACAGGCCCTGCAGTGCGGCCTGATCCTTTACGACGAGCCACGGCGGAACGTGCGGCAGGATTTCGGTGTACAGCCCGCGCAACGGCGCGTAGCGGTGGAGATGCGTTACCGTTTGCAGCCAGAGTTGCAGAAAATCGTGGCCGGCCAGCCCGCTCGCGATGCCAATCATCGTGTAGATGACGAGAATTTCGCTGCCCTTCAACGCCCACGCCGGATTGAAACGCTCAACGGCCATGTTCACGATCGCAATAACGAAAATGCAGAACACGGCATTGAAAAACAGGCTCAGGCACGTGGGAAAACCGGAATACCAGCCCAGTTCCGCCAGCACGACCCAAAGCGCGTTCAGCGGAATCAGGATGAGCCCGATCGCCACACTGCGAAACGTTACACCCATGTTCGGTTCCCAAGCCTTGCATGAAACCCCGCAAGTCCAACACGACGCGCATGGCCGTGTCAAGGCATCCCGGCCGGGATGCGGATAAATTCATTTCTTTCATGCTTGCTCATGCTCGTGCTCGTGTTCGCAATGCCGATGGCGATAGCGATGGCGGGCACAAGAGAGAAACGATGGAACCTTCCCGTTGACAGCTGATTACTTTCGCAATTCAGGCGGGCGTTTGTTACCATTCAAGGCGCGCGATCGTTTTTTTTGCGACGCCGGGATCGGAGGGCCGGCAATGTCTGGAAACGGTGGACGAATGAATACGGAACTGGCGGGCGGTTGGCGGACGGTGACGGACCTCGTCGAAGTGGCGGGGCAACTGCCGCCGACGAAAGCCGCGGTGGCGGGGGGCAGCCGGATCGAGGATCTGCGTCTGGTCGAATCGGCGCGCGATCACGGGATTCTGGACCGTATTGTCCTGGTGGGCGACGCACGTCGCATCGCGCGGTCGGTGGAAGAGGCGGGCATCGAGATTCCCCCGGAAGACATTGTGGCCGTGGAGGACGACGAAGCGGCGTGCGCGGCCACGGTTGCGCTGGCCCGATCCGGCGTGGTGAACATGGTGCTGAAGGGGAGCGTTTCCACGTCGTCCATCAATCGTCACATGCTGCCCCTTGCCGATCGTCCAACGGTCAGCCTCGTTTCGCTGTTCGATGCGGCGCCGATCGCGGACGGACGGCCGATGATCCTGACCGACGCGGGCATCACGACGGTCTGCCATTTCGGACGCATGGCGGACCTGATTGGAAACGCCGTCGAGGTCGCGCGCGTGGTCATGGGCATCGAGCATCCACGCGTCGCCGTGTTGTCCGCGAGCGAGAAACCGGTCGAATCCATGGCCTCGACATGGATGGGCAGGCGGTTGGCGGAACGCGACTGGCCCGGTGTCCATGTCTACGGTCCGATTTCGCTCGATTTGGCGACGGATCCGCGATCGGTCTCCATGAAGGGCTTCGATGTGCCGGAGGCGCGCGAGGTGGCGGGCCGGGCGGACATCCTGCTGTGTCCGAACATTGACACGGGCAACGTCATCTACAAATGCATCAGTGCGATGATCAAGTACGGCCTCGCCTCGCTCGCGAACATGATTGTGGGATTTCCCATTTCCTATGTCCTGCTTTCGCGATCGGACGCGCTCGAAACGCGCCTGAATTCCGTCGCGCTGGGCAGCATTTACGCGCAGCGCGCGCTCAACCGGCCGCGCCCGGCATGCACCGTGGCCGTTCCCGATCCCGTGGCGTACCGCATTCTGGCGGTCAATCCGGGTTCGACGTCGCTGAAACTCGCCATTTATGAGGACGACCAAAACGTGCGTGAAACCGAATTGGCGTGCGAGATTCGCCATTCGGGCGTTTGGGAATCCGACGAGGCGGAAGCGGCCCGTCTTGCGGATCTTGCGCAGCGGGAATTGGAAACGAGCGGCGTTGGCGGCGTGGACGCGATTGCCGCGCGCGGCGGATTTCTGCCGAGACCGCCCGGGAAACTGCCGGGCGGCGTGTATGTCGTGGCCGAACGCACGGCAGACGGCATCGCGGTTGACGAGGCGATGGTCGGGCAGGTATTGCGGCATCCGGAACGCCGCCACGCCGCCAACTTCGGGATTCCCGTCGCGGCGATTCTGTCGCGGCGGTTCGGCGTGCCCGCGTATGCGGTGGATCCCGTCGTCGTGGATGAATTCGATCCCGTCGCGGAGATTTCCGGGTATGCCCCGATAACGCGGCGTAGCACCTCGCACGCGCTGAGCATCCGCGCGGCGGCGGCGCGGGCCGCGCGCGAGATTGGGCGTCCGCTCGCGGATCTGAATCTCGTCGTGGCGCACCTGGGCGGCGGAATCACGGTGGCGGCGGTCAAACGCGGCCGCATGACGGACAACAACATTGCCCTGCTTGGCGGCGGGCCGTTCACCCCGCAACGGGCGGGCGCGCTTCCCACGGGCGCACTGATCGATCTGTGCTATTCGGGACGGTTCGCTCGTGATGAATTGATCGAAGAATTGACCCGGCGCGGCGGATTGCAGTCCTATCTTGGCGAATACCGCATGGAAACCATCGAACGGCGCATCGCGGACGGCGACGAACACGCCCGGCTCGTGGTGGACGCCATGGCGTATCAAATCGCCAAGGAAATCGGCGCCATGTACGTGGCCACGGGCTGCGACATCGAAGCGATTGTCCTGACGGGCGGGCTGGTTCACGGGGCGACGATACGGAACGCTGTGCGCAAGCGTATCGGCATGCTGGCGCCCGTCATCGTCTATCCCGGATCGTTGGAGATGGCTGCCCTTGCCGCCGGGGCAATCGCCGTCCTGTCGGGACGCGAAAACGCGCAGGTCTATCGTCCGTTATCCTGAGACCGGAGATTGAAAGCGGCTCTTGTTGCCCGAATTCCGGACGAGGTGAACGTTATGAAAAAGAGGATCTTGTCTGAAAGGTGAAACCCCTCGTGGGTCCATGTCGTCTATAAAGTCCATTTTCCCGATTACGATTGTCGTGAGCCCCGGGTTCCCCATGGAGGGTGAAAATGAGTTCCCTTGAATAATCCTGCAAGCGATTGAAGAAGTTTATAACTCCTTGTTTCAAGCACGAGCACGATTACGAATACGAGCACAAGCACGAGAGGTTATGATGTTATACTGATTGGCATTGCAGCGCCAAACAGGGCCCATTATGGAAATAAACGGATTGTCCAGTCTGTTTCACGCACTTTCCGTAATTGCCCGCGACAGGAGATGGGCGCATGGCGGGTGAACCACCCATCGAGATACCTTTTGGAGAACTGAAAAGCCAATTCCGCGCGATCGAGACCGAGATTCGCGCGGCGATCGACGACGTCCTCGGCAATGCGTGGTATATCTTCGGAAAACACTGCGCGGCGTTCGAATCGGAATTCGCGGCCTACATCGGAACGCGGCATTGCGCGGGAGTCGGATCGGGCACGGAAGCGATCCATCTCGCATTGCGCGCGGTGGGCGTACAGGCCGGTGACGAGGTAATTACCGTCGCCAACACCTGTGTGCCGACCGTTGCGGGAATCGCGGCCAGCGGGGCGACGCCCGTGCTCGTCGAACCCCGCCCGGACACGTTGGCCATGGACCCGGATCGTCTGGAGCAGGCCATCACGCCGCGCACGCGGGCCATCGTCCCCGTTCATTTGTACGGCCATCCGTGCGACATGGACGCCATTGGTGCGGTGGCGGCCGCGCACGGGCTTGCCGTGGTCGAGGACTGTGCACAGGCCCACGGGGCCCGCTACCGGGGCCGACGCTGTGGATCGTTGGGCACGGCGGCGGCGTTCAGTTTCTATCCGAGCAAGAACCTCGGCGCGTACGGCGACGGCGGCGCGGTGACGACCAGCGATCCGGAAGTGGATCGCCGGGTCCGGATGTTGCGCAATTACGGCGAAGAAACGCGCTATCGCCACGTGTCCGAAGGGTTCAACAGCCGGCTCGACGAAATTCAGGCGGCCATTTTGCGCGTGAAACTGGGATATCTGGACGCGTGGAACGAGGCCCGGCGCGAACGCGCGGCGGTGTACGGACGGTTGTTGTCCGGCGCGGGCGATATCGTCCTGCCCTTCGAGGCCGCGAATGCGTTTCACGTTTACCATCTCTATGTGATTCGTACGGCGCATCGCGATGCGTTGCAGACGTATCTGCGCGCGCGCGGCATCGCGACGCTGCTGCATTACCCCGTGCCGGTTCATTTGCAAAAGGCATACGTGCGGCTCGGATATGCCCGCGGGGCGTTTCCGGTGGCCGAATCGGCGTGCGACCGCGTGCTGTCGCTGCCCATGTACGCCGAAATGCCGCTCGAATACGCCGTGCGCGTCGCGGAAGCCGTGCGGGCGTTCTTCGACGCCGAAGGCTGCGCATGAATCGCGAAGAATACGCCATCATGTTCGCGACCGAAGACCGGCATTGGTGGTATGCCGGCCTGCGCGCGATGCTCGACGGCGCGTGGCGCCGCCACCTGTGCATTCGGAATCCACTCGTGCTCGACGCGGGATGCGGCACAGGCGCGACGCTGCAATGGATCGCGGGCCGGACATCACGACAGCCGGTAGGTTTCGACATTTCACCCGATGCGATGCGTTTCTGCCGCCAGCGGGGTTTGGCGGGGCTTGTGCAGGCGTCCGTTCTGGCGATGCCATTTTCGGAGGCCGAGTTCGACGCCGTCGTTTCGCTCGACGTGCTCTATCACCGGAACGTGCCGGATCGCATGCGGGCATTGGCAGCGATCTTTTCGGCCTTGAAACCGGGAGGCTTTCTGATCCTCAACCTGCCGGCATACGGCTGGCTCCGTTCGTCGCACGACGAGGCCGTCCACACGGCGCACCGCTTCACGCGCGGGGAGTGCGTGGAAATGCTGCGTGCCGCCGGTTTCGAGGTACTCCAGGCAACGTATTGGAACACGCTGCTCTTCCCGGCGATTGTCGCGACGCGGCTATGGCGCAAGATGCGCCCGCCCGCGGATTCGGACCTCGCGCCGCCCGGCGCGATGGCCAATCGCCTATTCGGCGCCGTGCTGGGCATCGAGCGGAAAATGGCCGGCCTGTTTCCGCTGCCGTTCGGCCTGTCGGTTTTCACGGTGGCCCGCAAGCCTGAAGCGAACTTGTCGTAACGCCCCTGTCAAGGATGCGAGTTCTTTGTTTGCAACTTCTTTGCGCGGCGCGTGGAAATCGCGAAGAGGGAAACTACCAGCCGTATTTTTCCGGCCCCCAGGGCTTCATGACGTGTTCCTGTTTCGGGATGAGCAGGGTCCGTTCGGGGACGTCGTCGTAGACGATCGCGCCGCCGCCCACGCAGGAGTAGTAGCCCACCTTGATACCCGGCATGAACATGGCATTGACGCCGGTCCGGCAGTAGTCGCCGATGAACGTGTACGAACCGTAACATTCGGGGTGTTCGCGACGGCCCTGGACGGTTTGCGCGCGGATGCCGTCGTCGAAACGCCATGTACCGCAGACCGTCGCCGCGCCGATGTCCACATGCGTGCCAATCAGCGCCGTGACACAGCAATAATGATAAAGGTAGACGGTGTCGAACATGACGCCGTCGAATTCGGCGCAATGGCCGACGATGCTGTTTGGACCGATGACGGATCCCTCGCCGATCTTGCCGTATTCCTCGCAACGGGCGTTTGCGCCCATGACGACGCCCGGTTCGAGGATCGCGCCGCACGTCGCGCGGGCGCCGGCGCCGAGAATGGCCGATCCGCCAATCCGGCAATGTTTGCCGATGTGTGCGCCGCGTCCAAGCCACAATTTTGCGTTCGGGGCGATGTCCGCGCCGTCGTCTATGCGCGCGCCTTCCTCCATGAGGGTGGATTCGAGCGCCTCGACGGCCTCGCGCGCGGCGAGCCGGTTGGCTTGCACGATGTGCCAGGGCTTGTCCACGTCCACGAAAAAGCCGGGCGCCATGACGGCATGCACTTCGATGCCGTCGCGCCGCATCATCTCGAACGCGAAGGCCGCGTCGCCTTCGCGGGGCGGCATCGCGCCGACGTGGACATTCGGCATGATGCCCGGATCACGTTCGAGATAGCGAGTCAGCAATGCCGTCCGCGCAATGGCCATCCCGCCGAACCGGGGATGACTTTCGTCGCCGCCGCCCCAAATTTCGCGTACCCATCCATCCGGCGCGACATCCACCGTCGTGCACGAGGCGGTAAGCCCGCGCGGCGTTTCGGCGGCCAGCACGGTCGCCTCCGCCTTGTTTGCACGGTGTCCGTCGAGCAACGCCCGCACCGTTCCCCGCGCAACGACAATGTCGCCGGAGCAAAGCAATACGCGTTCGCCCGACACGGCGGCCAAACCGTGCAGGGCGGCGTCCACGGGTCCCCGGTTGGCCGGCGTTTCCACGAAACGCACACCGTCCAGATCGCCCAGAACGTGCCGCACCGACTGGCCTTCGGAATCCACCACGACGACAATATCCTTGATCCCGTCGGCCAGCAGATCGAGCGCCATACGGCGCGCCAGCGGCACATTCGCAACCGGCAGCGCGGCCTTTCGGCGGACGCCGGTGTAGGGCCATGCCCGCGATCCCGTTCCCGCAGCGAGAATAACGGCTGAATCCATCGTGTCTCCTTCGCATTCTTCCCGAACCGCCCGTTTTCATGCGCCTCCGGTCTTTGGGCGTTGTCTCTTTCGGCGGATCGCGGCGTGTCGTGGCATCAGTATATCCGGGGATGGCCGTAGCCGCAATACGCCCTGCGCGTAGGGAACACGGCAAGGGCGCCGTGTCTACAGTGGAAGCGTCATCTTGCCGCTTTTTCGTCACCCCGTTCGATCAAGCCGGCTTTGCAGAAGCCTTTTCGTGCGGTGGCATAGTTGATATCCAATGGCGCGGTTGGAGACGCGTGTATTCTTCGCGTAGAATAGCGGGAGTTGGACGTTTGGAGTTGTGATTGGCAATAGTGTTTTGTGTCCCGTTTTCATGGTCTCCGATGGCCTTTCCCGTTTCAAGCCCAAAGATGCTTGCATGATGAACATTTTGGCTGATGAAAACATCCCGTATGTGCGCGAGGCGTTTGCCTCGCTGGGCGAGGTGGCGGCCGTTTCGGGGCGCGCGATTTCTCCGGAACGGGTGCGTGGCGCGGATATGCTGCTGGTCCGATCCATTACGAAGGTCAACGCGGATCTGCTCGACGGAAGCGCGGTGCGATTCGTTGCGACGGCCACCATCGGCGAGGACCATGTGGACAAGGCGTATCTGGCTTCGCGAAACATCGCGTTTTCGAGCGCGCCGGGATCCAACGCCGGCAGCGTGTGCCAATATGTTTCGGCGGCGCTGCTGCGAATCGCCGAACGATTCGCATTGGACCTCGCTCGTCTGAAACTGGGTATCGTCGGCGTGGGGAATGTCGGCGGCCGCGTGGATCGCGCTGCACGCGCCCTGGGTATGACGACTGTTCTGAACGATCCGCCGTTGGCGCGGCAGACCGGCGACACGCGATACCGCCCAATCGATGAGATTTTCGATTGCGACATCGTGACGCTGCATGTTCCGCTGACGAAAGAAGGCCCGTACGCCACGCATCATCTGGCGGATGATGCGTTCTTTCGCCGCCTGAAATCCGGCGCAATCCTCATCAACAGTTCTCGCGGGGCCGTTGCCGATGGAAAGGCGATTCTCCGCGCATTGGACGGAGGCCGCCTGCGCGCCTGCGTTCTTGATGTCTGGGAAAACGAGCCGGACATAGACATTGCCTTGTTGGAAAGGACATTTATTGGAACGCCGCATATTGCCGGTTATTCGTTCGACGGAAAAGTAAACGGCACGCGGCAAATTTACGAGGCCGCCTGCGGATTCCTCGGCGTTCGGCCCGCGTGGGATGCAACGCCGTTGCTGCCCGCGCCGGAATGTCCGCGGGTGTCCGTTGACGGCGCGTCGCCGACGGCTGTGCATGATGCCGTGCGCGCGGTTTACGACATCATGCGCGATGATGCCGCCATGCGGCGATTGATGTCCGTATCCGCCGAAGAAAGGCCGAAATTGTTCGATCGGCTACGTAAGGAATATCCGCGCCGCCGCGAATTCTTCAACACGCGTGCGACGATATGTCCTCCCAATCCGGCCGTCGAAGCCGTGCTTGCGGGGTTGGGCTTTGTCGTGGAATCGCAAGGAGGTGTCCCGTCATGATTTCCCGAATCGCGCCCGAAGGCGCCCACTTGTCGGATGAGGAGTTGCGCGCATTTGTCGGGCAGGCGTTCGCGGACGCGCCCGTGGATGGCCGTAAAATCCTGTTTGTCATCCCCGACAGCACGCGAAGCATGCCGATGCCCGCGATGTTCCGTGCGCTTTGCGCGACATTGTCCGGCCGCGCAGCCCAGGTTGATTTTCTGGTTGCGCTCGGCACGCACCCGCCGATGTCGGAAGAGGCGTTGAACCGCCTGCTCGGCATCTCGGCGGAGGAACGCCAAGGCGTCTACAGGGACGTGGGCGTTTACAATCACGAGTGGCAAAACCCCGAGGCGTTGGCCTTCATCGGCACGCTCGACGAAGACGAAATAGCGCGCTTGTCGAACGGTCTGATGCGGCAATCCGCGCGGGTCATGGTGAACAAACGCCTCATGGATTATGACCTTGTCTGCATTGTCGGCCCCGTGTTTCCCCACGAGGTCGTCGGGTTTAGCGGCGGCAACAAATATTTCTTTCCCGGCGTGGCCGGCGAGGAGATTCTGAACCTGTTTCATTGGCTGGGCGCCTTGATTACGAATCCGAAGATCAACGGAACGAAGGACACGCCGGTCCGCGCCGTGGTGAACCGCGCGGCCTCGCTGATCCCCGTCGAAAAGCGCTGTTTCTGCCTGACGGTCGTCGAGAAGAAGGCCCGCGCCATTTTCTTCGGCGCGCCGGAGGAGGCGTGGAGCGCCGCGGCCGATTTGTCGGCGCGGGTGCATGTGATATACAAGGACCACCCGTTCCATAGTGTGCTTGCGATGGCGCCGCCGATGTACGACGATTTGTGGGTGGCGGGCAAGTGTATGTACAAACTTGAACCGGTCGTGGCGGACGGCGGCGAGTTGATTATCCATGCGCCGCACGTGAAGGAAGTCAGCGTCACGCACGGCGCGCTCATCCGGAAGATCGGTTATCACACCCGTGACTATTTTCTTGCGCAGATGGATAAATTCGCGGACATTCCGGGCGGCATTCTCGCGCATTCGACGCATGTTCGAGGTATCGGAACGTATGAAAACGGCGTCGAACGTCCGCGCGTGACCGTCACGCTGGCGACCGGCATACCGGAATCCGAATGCCGCGCCATCAACCTGGGATATCGCGATCCGGCGTCGCTCAATCCCGACGATTGGAAAGACAAGGAAGACGAAGGGCTGTTGCTGGTTCCGAACGCCGGCGAAATCCTTTACCGATTGCATCAATAATGATTGTTGCGGGGAAACTGGTATACTTGGGACATCTTATTTTCACGGGTAACAGGAGTTTCTCAAAGTCCCAACAAACAAGTCCGTGACGTTTTGTCGCGAAGGATTGGAGATGATGAAAGCGGTAAGATATGGGCTGGTGATAGGCATGGTGATGCTGCTGTCGGCCTGTTCGGCGCCGGACAGCGAGGATTACAAGCCGTCGAAACGTGCGGCGGATCTCAACAACAGCGCGGTGCGTGCGTTGAACGAAAAAGATCCGGCGCGCGCACTGGCGCTGGTGAGCGAGGCCATTTCGCTCGAACCGAATTTTTACAAGGCCTACGCCAATCAGGCGGCCATCCTGAACCAGTTGGGCCGGCCGGAAGACGCGGCGGCGGCGCTCCAAAAACTGGTTTCGATCAAGCCGGATTATGCCGAGGCCTATGTGCCGCTTGGCCTGTTTCTCGAAAAACTCGGAAAAACCGAAGAAGCCATGGCACAGTACGAAAAGGCGGCGGAATTGTTTGCGATCCTTGCGCAAAAGAAACCGAAAGACTCCAATCCGGTGATCAACCGGGCGGTGGCCTTGTTCTTGTCGAACAACAAGCGCCAGGCGGTGGAATCGCTGAACGCGTACTTGGCCCAATTTCCGGACGAGGAGTATGCCAAGAAAGTGAAAGCGAAAATCGAAAATACCGATCGTCCGTCGTTTGTGACTTCGATGGAAGAACAGAAGAGTAGTCAGTAGGCATCATTGTACGTGCACGTGCAGGAGCAGGAGCACGAGAATTGCGCGAAGATGAAGTGTGAAGGGAGAGTTTGATCATGCCGAAGAATGTGATAGTTGCCCAATCGGGCGGGCCGAGTCCGGTTATCAACAGTTCGTTGCGCGGGATTATCGAAACATGCGCGTTATTTCCGGAGACGTTTGGAACCGTCTACGCCGGCTGGCATGGCATTGAAGGGGTGCTCAAGGAGGAATTGCTCGATCTTTCCGCGCAGGACGCGGAGGAGGTGGCGCTGCTGCGCTACACACCGGCGGCCGGTTCGATCGGCACGTGCCGTTATAAACTGAAGAAGAACCAAACCGAAGACTTTGCGCGCGTCATTGACGTGATGAAGGCGCACGATGTCGGCTACTTCTTCTACATCGGCGGCAACGATTCGATGGACACGGCGCATAAGGTCAGCGTGCTGGCCAACGAGAGCGGTCTCGACCTCGTTGCGGTCGGCGTGCCGAAGACGATTGACAACGACGTCGGCGATTCCGAATTCAAACTGATAGACCACACGCCGGGGTACGGAAGCGTCGCGCGCTATTGGATGGGCGTCGTGCAAAACGCCAACGAGGAGAACGCGGGGTCGTGTCCGGCGGACCCGGTGCTGGTGATGCAGGCGATGGGCCGGAAGATCGGCTACATTCCCGCTGCCGCGCGCCTCGCCGATCCACGGCGCGAGATCCCGCTCCAGATTTACCTTGCCGAGGCGGGCGTCACGGGCGAGGCGATGTGCGATTACGTCAACGACGAACTCAGGCGCAGCGGACGCTGCATCATCGTCGTCAGCGAGGGATTCGACCTTGGCGATCTCGGATTCACGAAGGACGGTTTCGGCCACGCGCAGTACAGCGCGTCGAAAACGACCGTCGCCCAGCAGGTCGTCAACATGCTCAACGCGAAGGGACTGCCGGTTCCCGGCGCGGCGCGCGGGCAGGTCTCCGGGACCGACCAGCGCGACACCTGCCTGTACGCGTCCGTAGTGGACCTCGACGAGGCGTACAAGGTTGGGCAGAAAGCGGTGTTGATTGCGCAGGAAGGCGAGAACGGCTGGATGGCGACGATTCTGCGCAAGCCCGGCGTGATTTACAGCGTCGAATTCGACAAGGTTCCGCTCGAAAAGGTCGCCAACTCCGAGCGGACCTTCCCGAAAGAGTGGATCGCCCCGAACGGAATAGATGTGACGGACGATTTCGTCCGGTATGCCCGGCCGCTCATCGGCGAAGACTGGGCCAGTGTGCCCGTCGTCAATGGCCGCCAGCGTTTCACACGCTTCAAGCCCCTGTTTGCGGACAAGAAACTGCCCGCCTATGCGCCGCAGGCATTGCGCAAATAACGGAGTGTTTTTCGCGCCGGGCCGGTGTCATGAAGTACACTTTTCCCCGCGAAGACGATTCGGAGGGGTACGCGCATGCAGTGGCTCGACTGGATGGTGGTGGCAGCGTATTTTGCGCTGTTGTTTGGACTGGCATGGTGGGTCATCCGTCAGAACAAGGACACGGCCGACGACTATTTTCTGGCCGGGCGCAATCTTGGTTGGTTCCTCGTCGGCGCGTCCATATTCGCGTCGAACATCGGCTCGGAACACCTCGTCGGACTCGCCGGTTCGGGCTGCACGGACGGCGTGGCGATGGCGCATTACGAGTTGCATGCGTGGTGCCTGCTGGTGCTGGGATGGGTCATGGCGCCGTTCTATGCGCGCGCGATGGTCTACACCATGCCCGAATTTCTCGAACGGCGCT
Source organism: Candidatus Hydrogenedentota bacterium (assembly GCA_035450225.1). Lineage (NCBI taxonomy): Bacteria > Pseudomonadati > Candidatus Hydrogenedentota > Candidatus Hydrogenedentota bacterium. The sequence goes on along the minus strand of DAOTMJ010000029.1, from coordinate 16,506 downwards.
TCAATGCCACCGCGCGCTGGGTCCTTTCCATCATTTCGCTGGTCGCCTATGTCCTGACCAAGGTGGCGGTGGGCATTTTCGCGGGCGGCGTCGTGTTCGCGACCTTGCTGCCGGAACTGCGCCTGAACTTCGGCGGGTTTGTCCTCGACAGTTTCTGGATCGGCTCCATTGCCGTGATCGTGCTGACGGGGCTATACACCGTGTTCGGCGGGTTGCGAGCGGTCGCCTATGCCGACGGCCTGCAGGCGATTGTGCTTGTGTTCGGATCGTTGCTGGTGACCGTGTTCGGCTTGTCGAAACTCGGCGGATGGGGCGCCCTGCGCGATATCTGCGGGCCGGAGATGTTCAATCTGTGGAAGCCGCTCGTGCCGGCGGGGATGGAAGGCACATGGGCGCCCGTCAAGGAAGCGAATCGCATCGCGTGGTATTTCAACGGCAACTACCCGTGGGTTGGAATGCTTTTTTGCGCGCCGATCATCGGACTCTGGTACTGGTGCACCGATCAATACATCGTGCAGCGCACGCTGGGCGCGCCGAACGAACAGCAGGCGCGGCGCGGGACCCTGTTCGCCGCGTTTCTGAAACTCCTGCCCGTGTTCATCTTCATCATCCCCGGCATGATCTGTTTCGCGCTCGCCAAGAGCGGCAAAATCGAAGCCCTGCAATCCGCGCTTTACACCGGCGGCCACATTGACGCCGCCAAAGCGCAGGCGGCCTTTCCGCTCATGGTCCAGCATGTCCTGCCCGTGGGCGTGCGAGGGCTCGTCGTATCGGGGCTCCTCTCGGCGTTGATGAGTTCCCTGGCCGGCGTGTTCAATGCCAGTTCGACCCTGTTCACCATGGATCTCTATGCAAAATTTCGCCCCGGCGCGAGCCAGCGGCAGCTGGTGTGGATGGGGCGTCTCGCCACGACCGCGATGGTCCTGATCGGCCTTGTGTGGATTCCCGTCATCCAGGGCGCGCAGGGCCTGTACGGTTATTTGCAGGGCGTGCAGGGCTATCTCGCCCCGCCCATCTTCGTCGTGTTCTTTTTCGGGGTGTTCATGAAGCGGCTCAATCACAACGGCTGCCTTGCCGCGCTGATTGCCGGATTCGCGCTCGGCGTGTTCCGCCTTGCCGTGGATACCCCTGTCGCCCTGCGCCTAGCCGGTTTCGAAAACGGCTACACGGAAGGCACCTTCCTCTGGATGGTCAACAACACCTATTTTCAGTATTACAGCCTGCTCATCTTTCTCGTATCCGCCGCCGTCATGATCGCGGCCAGTTACCTGACCGACGCCCCCGCACCCGAAAAGATCCGCGGGCTTACCTTTGGGTCCATTTCGGACGACGACCGCCGCCGCACGCGCGGCAGTTGGGACTGGCGCGATGTCGCCGCGTCCGTTCTGGTCGTGTTCCTGATTTTCTGCGCTTACGTCTACTTCAGCGGCTGATCGCGTTTTCAGCCCGTGGATGTCCGGAAAATCCAGCGTGCGGCGTTTCGCGCCGCTTCGACCCATGGCCGTTCCACCAGCCGAATGCCGGCGCGGCTGCCCACGAGTTGCCCCCAGCGCCATTGCGCCCATGCGCGAACCACGGCGTTCGGATGCGCAATCCGCGCAATCAGGAACTGCGCATCCGCGATGAGGCGCGACTGTTCCCTGGAGAGCCAAGGCCGCTCCGGATGGGTCCAGTCCATGGCCACCCAATCCTCGAGCGTTTGCGGCTCATGGTAGCCGCGCGCGGCGCACGCCGGAATCAAGCCGATCCCCGGATACGGCGCGAAAATGGACATCTCGCGGACAACGGTGTCCGGCGCGATGGCGCGCAACGCATCAATCAGGCGGCATGTTTCGAGGAATTCCCCGGTGGTCTCGGTTGGAAAACCGCCCATAAAGTGATACGTCGCCCGGATCCCGCTTTCCGACATCTTGCGCGCGACGTTCAACACCTGCGCAACCGAAATGTCCTTTTGGATGAATTCAAGCACGCGGTCCGATCCGGATTCGACGCCGAAGGTCAGTAGCGAGCATCCGCTTTCCCGCAGCAGCGCAAGGAACTCCGGCGTATACCGGGCCGCGTAGTTGATACGGCAACTCGCCGTCCACTTGATGTTGGCTTTCTCCGTAATCAACGCGCGCGCAATCGCTTCGACACGCTCCCGCTGCACGAAAAAGTTATCCTCGCGAAAGGAAATGCCGTCCACGCCGAAGCGGCGGGCAACCGCCTTGATACGGGCGACGCAGTCCGCGGCTTCGAGGCTCCGCCACCGGCTGCCGTGGACCGATGCAATGTAACAAAACCCGCAATGGTGCGGGCAGCCCCGGCTGGTGCATATCTCGAAATGGCGAGCAATGCCGAGATCCGGGCGCCGCGTGATGTACCGCTCGACATCAACGAGATCGTAGGGAAATTCCGGCAGCGCCGCAAGATCCACAAACGATTGCGGGCACGCGCCGAGAATTTCGCCGCCTCGTTCGCAAAACACGCCGGGAATTTCGGCGGGATTGCCCTGCCGGGCCAGGCATTCGACAAGATCCGCGAACGCGAATTCGCCCTCGCCGGCCACGACGTAGTCGGCAAGCGCGTGGCGTGCGGTCTGTTCGGGCAAAAGACTTGCATGAATGCCGCCCCACACGATGGCCGCGCCGCCGCGTTCGCGCACGTATTTCGCCCAGCGAAGGCCGTGCCGGATCTGTTCGCCGGTCATGGCCGTGATGCCCACGGCGACGGGCCGTTTCGCAAGCGATTGTTCGAGGCGCGCTTCGAGGTTCGGCGTGGTCATCTCGTCGAGAATTTCCACCTCGATACCGCGTTCGCGTAAGACCGCCGCGAGATACAGGTACGCCCACGGGACCGCCGGCGCCGATCGGTTCCGGCTGTCGTACGCGGGCCGGATCAGGACGGCGAACGGCATCACGCGTCCTCCCGGCTGCGCATGAATTTCCGCGCGTACACGTGAAGCACGGCGATATCGGCGGGCTTGACGCCGGAAATGCGCGAGGCTTGGCCGAACGTGACCGGGCGGATACGGCTGAGCCGGTCTTGGCATTCGCGTGGAATCCCCGGCACGGCGTAGTAATCGAGTCCTTCGGGGATGGGCAGGCGCTCGATGCCGCGCATTCGTTCGACCTCGCGTTCTTGTCGTTCGATGTAGCCGTGGTACTTTGCGCGAATTTCGATCTGTTCGGCGGCCTCGAACGACAACGGCGACGGGGGCGGCGTGATTCGCCACACGTCCGCGAGGGTCCATTGCGGACGCCGCAGCAGTTGCGCGGCGGATTGCGGCGCAGCGATTGCCTCGAGACCGTGCGACGCCAGCATCGCGTTCAGTTCGCCGGACGGAACGATCGTGGTTGCTTCGAGCCGCCGCATTTCAGCGCGCACGGCGGCTTCTTTCGCACGGACACGTTCTCGAAACGCCGCATCCGCGATGCCGTGATGCGCAAGCCGCACATCGGCGTTGTCGTGGCGGAGAAGAAGACGGTATTCGGCGCGGGACGTGAACAGGCGGTATGGTTCGGCGACCCCGCGCGTCACGAGATCGTCCACCATCACGCCGAGGTACGCCTCGTTGCGTCCAATGTGGAGCGGCGCCTCGCCGCGTATATGGCGCACCGCGTTCAACGCGGCGAACAGGCCCTGCGCGGCGGCCTCCTCGTACCCGGATGTGCCGTTGATCTGGCCGGCGTGAAACAGGCCGCGCACCCGTTTTGTTTCGAGCGACGGCGTAAGTTGGGTCGGTGGGATGAAGTCGTACTCGACCGCATAGCCGGGCCGCAGAATTTCCGCGTCCTCCAGCCCCGGTATCGTGCGGAGAAACGCCTGTTGAACGTCTTCCGGCAGGCTCGTTGACAGGCCGTTGACATAGACCTCCGCCGTGTTCAGTCCCTCCGGTTCGAGAAAGATGCGGTGGCGATCCTTGTCGGCGAACCGCATCACCTTGTCTTCGATGCTCGGACAATACCGTGGCCCGACGCCTTCGATTTTTCCGGAAAACAGGGGGCTGCGGTCGAGATTCGCGCGGATGGCCGCATGCGTCGCCTCGTTTGTATAGGCAATCCAGCAGACGATGCGGTTCGGGTTGAACCCCTCGATGGGCGTCGAGAACGAGAACGGGCGCGGATGTTCGTCGCCCGGCTGCGCTTCGAGCGCTTCGGTGCGGATGCCGCGCCGGTGGATGCGTGGACAGGTGCCGGTCTTGAGCCGGCCCACCTCGAAGCCGAGGCGGCGGTACGCGTCCGAAAGGCCGTTCGCGGAAATTTCCCCGCCGCGTCCGCCCTCCATGCTCGCGAGGCCGAAATGCAGCACGCCGCGCATGAACGTGCCCGTGCACACGATGACGGCCTTTGCGGAGATCGTGTCGCCCAGCGTCGTGCGAATGCCCGCGACCGCCTCGTTGCGCACGATGAAATCATCCACAATGACCTGTTTGAGCGTAAGGTTTTCCTGTTCCTCGCAGACCCGCTTCATGTCGTTCTGGTAGGCGACGCGATCCGCCTGCGCGCGCGGCGAATGCACCGCCGGCCCACGCGACGCGTTCAGCATCTTGAAATGGATGCCGGTGCGATCGATGCACCGCGCCATTTCGCCGCCCAGCGCGTCAATCTCCCGCGTGAGATGCCCCTTCGCGACGCCGCCGATCGAGGGATTGCACGACATCCGCGCGATGGTGTCGAGATAGATTGTCGCGAGAAGCGTCCGGCAGCCGCTGCGCGCGCATGTCAGCGCCGCCTCGACGCCCGCATGCCCGCCGCCTATGACGATAATGTCGAAATCGCGATCCATGGGGGAAGTGTACCACCGGGAAGCCAAACGGGAGTAGTGGGTGGTGGCGGGAGGACGGTTTGGGTCTTCTCTTTTTCGTGCGCGCCTTGGGTGGGCATTTCGTTTTTCTTCGGTTTGGCAGTTTGAATGCGCTCTGTCTATACTTGAATGCCTTGTTGGGTTTCCAATTACAGGAAGCATTGCCATGCGTCGTATTTCAACGAAATGTCCCATTGCCTCGATTATTCTGTGTGCGGGAAAAGGCCGGCGCATGCAGGCGCCCCGCACGCCGAAAGTGTGTTTTCCCATCGTCGGAAAGGCGGCGATCCTCCACATGCTGGAACGGCTTTCGGCCTTGGGCGTGTCGCCCAACATTCTCGTTGTCGGTCATTTGGCGGGCATGGTGGTGGACGAGGTCGGTCCCAAGTTCCCGGATGCCCTTTTCGTGTACCAAGCCTCTCTGCTTGGGACGGGGCATGCCACGCGATGCGGCGCGGCGGCGCTTATGCAAACGAAATTCGACGGGGCGGTGCTCGTGATCGCGGGCGACAAGGTGGTCGAATTGCGCGCCCTGGAAAAACTGATGCGGACATTCGAGTCCGAGCGCGCCGATGTGGCCCTGATGGTCGCGCCGAAAAATCGTTGGCCGGAAGCAGGGCGCATTATCACGGATGAAAACGGACATCTGCTGTGCATCTTGGAAAAGGCCGACCTTCGACAGGCCCAGGCAGAGGGGCGGACCCTGCATGTAGAGGGCGCCGGAGACCTTTCGCCGCAGGACATCGAGGATTCCGTCGAATGGGTCAACCAGGCCGTCTATCTCTATCGGTCGGATGCGCTTTTCAAAGCGCTTGAGAGTCTGGGGCAGAACAATGTCCAAAAGGAAGAGTATCTGACGGATACGATTGCATCCCTCGTGCAACAGGGCCAACGGGTTGTGCCGGTCCCGGTGGACGAGCCGGACGATGTGCTTGCGTTCAACAATCCCTCGGAACTCCTGGAAGTCGAGGAACATTTTCGGAAAAAACTCGGGATCGAAATCCACGACGCGGCGCCGCTGGACCCTCGCATGGCCAAACCGCCTGCGGAATGGGCGCGGCTTCTCGACAGGCCGGACGCGGCGGTCCGGCGCATGCTGGGTGATATTTACGGGCAAAATTCTTCCCTTTGCGAGGAGAAAAGGAGACGACTTCACGAGGCGGTGCGCTTGTTCATCGAACGTTATGGCCCGGAAGGCGAAGTTGTGGTGATTCGCGCTCCCGGCCGCGTAAATTTGATGGGGCGGCATGTGGATCACCGGGGCGGATGCGTCAACCTGATGGCCATTGACCGGGAGCATATCCTGGTGGCGCGGCCGCGCCGCGATACCACCGTGCGGGCATGCAACGCCGATACGGACACGTTCGACGCTCTCGAATTCACGATGGATGACTTGCTGAGGCAGGTCCGGCTCGACGATTGGCGCGAGTTTGTCAACAGCGACACGGTGCTTCAAATCGTGCGCGACCTCCAAGGCGACTGGGGAAACTATCTCAAAGCGCCCATGCTGCGGCTGCAGCAAGAGTTCAAGGATCGCAAGATATTTGGAGTGGATTGCGTTGTGAGCGGGGATATCCCGATGGCGGCGGGGCTGAGTTCGTCGTCGGCGCTGGTAGTGGCCATGGCCGAAGCGCTGGCGCTGACCAACCGGTTGGACGTGGCGCCCCACGACATGGTTGACCTGTGCGGTGAAGGGGAATGGTTCGTGGGAACGCGCGGCGGCAGCGCCGATCACGCGGCCGTCAAACTGAGCCAGTTCGGGCAGGTCGCCCATGCGGGTTTCTTCCCGTTTGCCATCCAGGAATACGCGCCGTTTCCCAAGGGATATTCGCTCGTCATTTGCAATTCGCGGGTCCAGGCGCGCAAGGCCGCCGGCGCGCGGGACGCCTTCAACGAGCGGGTGGCGTCGTATGAACTGGCCGTGGAACTCGTACGCAAACGGTTTCCCAATTATGCGTTTCTAATCCGGCATCTGCGGGACATATCCCCGTCGGGATTGGGTGTACGGGCCGCCGACGTGTACCGGATTCTGCTGGACGTGCCCGAACACATCCGCCCGGCCGAACTCCAGGCGGAACTGGGCAAGGACGTTTTCGATCGCATCACCTCGATGCACCATCCGCCCGAGTCCTATGCGCTGCGGGGGCGTCTCCTGTTCGGGATTGCCGAATGCGAGCGCAGTAAATACTGCATCCGGCTGTTGAAACAGGGTCCCATCGAACGGCTCGGCTGGCTAATGAACATTTCCCATGACGGGGACCGCGTCGTAACACCCGACCACCGGCCGTTCTCGACGCCCGTTGACGACGATGCCCTGCGCGAGCGCATCGGCGACCTGCAAAGCGAGGATCCCGATCGCGTGTTGGCCGGGCAACTGTTCGCCCAGCCGGGTTCCTATGCGTGCAGCATACCGGAAATTGACGCCATGGTTGACATCGCGCTGGCCACGCCGGGGGTGTTGGGCGCGCAGTTGTCCGGCGCCGGACTGGGCGGATGCATGATGGTGCTGGCGCGGGAAGAGGCGACAGAGTCCGTTATCGAGCGCATGAACAGACTCTACTATGAGCCGAACAACCTCGAACCGGGGGCCATGGCCTTTATCCCTATCGCCGGTTGCTCCCCGTTGGCTGTGGATGCGTAGCCGGTTTTTCTCCGGTAGACACTGAAGGCTTTGGATCCCATGGACGGGATGGATTGAAAAAACGGTTCATCGGCTGAAGCCCGCGGGGGGTCCGCAATGTCCGCTTTGTCCATGACTTGCGAAAAAGAGCCGCTTTCAACCGCCGGCTTGGGGCTTGTCGGCCGCAATTGTTACGTCGTCCAAATAGAACGTGCTGGCGCCGTTCGTGTTGGAGACGAATCCGAACCAATCCAGTCGCCGGAAAGCCGGATGGCCGCAGGCGAGTCCATCAAAGGACTGCGGGGTCTGGCCGGGCAGCGTAATCGTCAGGGTAAACATCCCGTTGGCGGCCTTCCCCAGCGGGCACGTTATTTCGAGGAAAAACCATTGGCCATGCGGGATTGTGGCGAGGGTTTTGCCGCCCGCCTTGAGATCGCCTTGTCCGTCAATCCACAGACTCGGTCCAACACGATACGGGTTGCAGTGATCACGCCATTCATGAAACACGACGGCGCCGGGTTCGACGCGCAACGCAAACCGGCCCTTGACGGTTCCCGAAATAATCGCCGGCGAATAGTAGACATGAGGGTTGAACCCATGCGCGAGGCCGGGCGCATCGGTGAACTTGAGGCTGTGCTTGCCGGAGGCGGCGGTTTCGTCCGTGACGCGCGCCGTACCCGCGCCTTCTTCATTCGTCGAGACGCCGGGCGTCTTTGTGCCGGTCTCAACGCCTTCGAAATCCTGGCTGATAGCCGTCGGTTCGGGGGGCTTGGGCATTGGGAACGGCTCGCGGACTACCCGGGATGGCTTCGATGTCCATTCCGGCTCGCCGTACAACCCCGTCAGGCTCAGATCGATAGGAACGAACCCCATGGCCAGGGCGGGCGAACCCGGTTTCAGGCGAAAATCGAGCGCGGCCGCATTTTCGAATAATGGATCCGCGATGATGCTGTGTACGTCGTGGCCGAGCGCTTTCCATTCGTCGAAATCGTGCCCGGCGAAGTCGAAATCGTCGCCGGACATGTCCCAATAGCAGTTTTTATCCAGATAGAAGTTGTTGTTGCCCCAATTGCTGCCGAGGAGTTGCCCGTTGTTGAACAGTACGATGTTGCGCTCGAAGAAGAACGACTTGTGATCTTCGGGGCGGGACCGGATGATTTGCGGTCCGTGCGAGAACGCGAAGATGTTGTTCTGTACGCGGTTGTCGCGTCCGTAGTGCTGATGAAACGTGCCCGTCAGCGTGTTGTAGACGATATTGTTTTCCGCGAGGAGGTCCGTGCTGCCCTCGTCGAAATAAATGCCCCAACCGCCGTAGCCTTTCGCGAACGACATGACATCGTGGAATTTGTTGAACTGGATGACGGTGCCCGGCGCCACGCCGAGCAGGTAAATTCCGCCCATGTCGCCCAGTTGGCCGTGGCCGATGTGGTGGACATCGTTGTATTCGATGATATTGTGGTTGGCGGAACTGGCCGCATAGCCCCACGACCAGCCGACCGAGATGCCCGTATAGCGGAAATCGGAGATGTCGTTGTGCGAGATGCGATTATAGGACGATCGCCCGATCCACACGCCGACCGCGCCCCGGAAGATTTTGCCGCCGTCGTGGATGAAATTGTTGTCCACGACATTGCGCAGCGCGGCCCCGGCGTCGTTCGGCGGATCGCCGCATTCGCCGATGCGCACGCCGCCCGCGCCCAGATCGGCGATTTCGCAACGCGTCAGCAGGTTGTCCTGGCATCCCGCGCGGAACCACACGCCATAGTTGCTCACGTGCATGACGTCACAGCGTTCAAAAGCGCAGAAACGCGCGCCCGTGGCCTGGACCGCCGCATGGATTGACGCGGCCGCTTGGCCGTCGCTATGGCCCTGCGGTTCGAGCGGGCAATCGGTATACAGAAACCGGATGCCGGCGAAAGTCAGATAGTCCACGAACCGGCCCTCGTCGGGTTTGCCTTCGATTGTCAGCAATTGCCGCGCGACCGGCGCGACGACCTCGGCCGTCCTCATGTCTTCGCCGGGCATCGGCATGTAGTAGAGAACGCCGGTCTTGCGGTTCAGATACCATTCGCCCGGCTGGTCGAGCGCCTCGAAGATATTTTCGACATAGTAACGCTGCGGCGTGCCGCCCCAGTAGCCGAAATGCCAAACGGCAGGGCCGGTAAACTCGACAACGCGGTTCGCCTCGTCGAGGTTCTTGATGCGGTGCCGCGACGTTTCCCACGAATGATAGACGAGCACAACCGCGTCCTCGGGGTTCGCCCACGGCTTCAGATCGTCCCCGGCATATTTGAACCGGGTTTTACTCGGAATTTCCTTGCCGGTATCGGGGTCGTTTTCCCTGAGATATTCGGCGATGTGGAAGGTATCGCTATCCTCCGGCTCATCGCCCCACGCATGCGCGGGATTCGGCGTGCGCGCGGGTTGCCGGCGTTCGCCGTTCACCCAGAGCGACTCGAAATACCACTTGCCGTCGCGCACCTCGGGGATGTCCACCGCCCACAGATTGCCTTCCTCCCGCCAGCCCGAAAGGATACGGCCGCCGTGAATCGCCGGCTGTTCGCCCGGTGCGGCCTCGTAACGGACCGGCAGGTCTTTCGTACCGGAATCCTCCGGGCCGAATACGACCGGCTCCGTCACGGGATATGATCCGCCGCGCAGGACGACGCGCACCGGCGCGGCAAGCGCGCCCCCGGCGCGTAAGGCGCGAATGCGGTCGCGCGCGCCGGCCAGCGTCGCCAAAGGGCCGTCCGTGCCCTCCTCGTTGCGTTCCGCCGCGCCGGTCCACGCATCGTTTCCGTTCGGCGCGACGTGCAACGTCGTCTGCGCCCATGCGCTTCCGGCAAGCGCAATTGCAATCATCATGAAAATTGTCACGGTCCGCATATCGTTCTCCTTGTCCGCATGCCGCGCGGATCTCCAAAGACATTACACTCCCGCGGCGGCGCCTAGCATAACGCAAATGGCCCTGCGAAGAAACCCCGGGCACGCCGCGTGTAAAGAACGCGGCAAGGATGTCGCGTCTACGGCCGAAGCGGCATCTTGCCGCTTTTCCGATCAAGAGCAACATACTCAAATATGCAGAAGGACGTCTCCCGGCAAGCGGCATCCTTGTCGGCTTTCGGGCCTATCGGCGAGCCTGAACCAATTATTAGGCGCGAAATCCTTTGCAGTTTCGGTTGCTATGTTTCTATACTGGTCGCGGCGTATTGCCGGTATTCGGAGAATGCGATCATGAGCACAATCAGTCGGCGGAAAATGTTGCAGGTTCTGGGCGCGGGAGTGGCGGGCGGCCTCGCGTGGAGCGGTTGCGCGACGGCGGCGCCGCGTGTCCCGAAATCCAAGCCCAATATCGTGTTCATCCTTGCGGACGATTTGGGCTACGGAGATCTCGGCTGTTACGGCCAGCGGATGATCAAGACGCCGCATCTCGACGCCATGGCGGCGGAGGGCATCCGGTTCACGCAATGTTACGCGGGCAGCACGGTATGCGCGCCGTCGCGGTGCGCGCTGATGACCGGCATGCACATGGGCCACGCGTTCATACGGGGCAATGCGCGCATCCCGCTGCGCCCGGGCGACACGACCGTCGCCGAAACGCTCAAGAAGGCCGGATATGCCACGGGCCTTGTGGGCAAATGGGGGCTTGGCGAGCCGGATACCACGGGCGTGCCGAACCGCAAGGGCTTCGACGAATTCTTCGGCTATTTGAACCAAAACCATGCGCACAACACGTATCCGACGTATCTCTGGCGCAACACGACGCGCGTGCCCATCGAGGGCAATACCGAACGTCCGGACAAGCCCGGCGTCTGCGCCGAATGCAAGACCTTCTCGAACGATCTGTTTACGGAAGAGGCGTTGTCGTTTATCGAACGTCACAAGAACGGCCCTTTTTTTCTCTATCTTGCCTACACGATCCCGCACGCGAACAACGAGAAAGGCGCGGCGACCGGCGACGGCATGGAAGTTCCAGACTACGGGGAATACGCGAACAAACCGTGGCCCAATCCACAAAAGGGCAAGGCCGCGCTCATTTCGCGGCTCGACCGGGATGTCGGGCGTCTGCTTGCAAAATTGCGGGAACTCGGACTTGACGAAAACACGATCGTCTTCTTCACAAGCGACAACGGTCCGCACAAGGAAGGCGGCGCGCCGCCGGAATTCTTCCAGAGCTCCGGGCCGTTGCGCGGAATCAAGCGCGACCTGTACGAAGGCGGCATCCGTGTCCCGATGATCGCGCGCTGGCCGGGCGTCGTTCCGAGGGGCCGGAGCGACCAGGTGTGGGCTTTCTGGGATTTTCTGCCGACAGCCGCCGAATTGGCCGGCGTACCCGCGCCGCAGGGCCTTGATGGACGTTCCGCGTTGCCGCTCCTGCTCGGCGAAACGAAACAAATCCACGAGTTTCTGTATTGGGAATTCCATGAGAGGGGTTTTACGCGCGCCGTACGCATGGGCGATTGGAAGGCGGTGAGCCTTGGAAAGGACCAGCCCCTCGAACTCTACGACCTTTCCAAGGACATCGGCGAAAAAAACAATGTGGCGTCCGACCACCCGAAGATCGTCGAACGGATCGAGAAATACCTCAGGTCAGCCCGGACCATCTCCGAACATTGGCCGGTCAAATAACCTTGGGGTATTGTCCAGACTGATCTTGTCGCCACGAAGGACGTGAAAAACGCGAAGTTGCGGAAGGAACGGAGAATGAAATCTGGGTCGTTGGGAGAAAGGCGGGGGCGCCGCATAAAAAAAGACCTTGCTTTTTTCGTGTTCTTCGTGTCCTGCGTGACGACATTTCCGGTGTTTGTCGCGTGTGCCGCCGATCCGTATGCGGGCGATGCCGAGCCGTTGATCGTGCATGTGGAATCGTTGGCGCCGGCAATTCACGGGCCGCGCGTGACGGGCACGACGCCGGGGCGGCCGTTTCTCTTCCTGATACCCGCGACGGGCGAACCGCCGTTGTCCCATACGGCCAGCAACCTGCCGCCGGGACTCGCGCTCGACGAGGCGACGGGCATCATTTCCGGCGCGGTACAGGCCGCGGGCAAATACATGGTTACACTCGAAGTCCAAAACGGGCGGGGACGCGCCACGCGCGATCTGGCCATCGTCGCCGGCGACCACATGCTTGCGTTGACGCCGCCGATGGGCTGGAATTCGTGGAATGTCTGGTGGCGGCATCCGGACGACGCCAAAATCCGCGATGCGGCGGACTGGATGATCAAGAGCGGCCTCGCCGCGCACGGTTACCAGTACATCAACGTGGACGACTGTTGGCAGGGCGAGCGCGACGCCGGCGGCGTGCTTCACACGAACGACCGTTTCCCGGACATGGCGGCGCTCGCCGATTACGTCCACGCGAAGGGCCTGCGATTCGGCGTCTATTCATCGCCGGGCCAGGAAACCTGCGCGGGATACGCGGGCAGCCTCGGCTTTGAGGCGCAGGACGCCCGCATGTTCGCGGAATGGGGCGCCGATTACCTCAAGTACGACTGGTGTTCGTACCGGGTGGCGTCGTTCAATCTCGAAGAGGCGCAAAAGCCGTTTCGCATAATGGCCGAGGCCCTGGAAACATGCGGACGCGACATCGTGTACAGCATCGCGCAGGGCGGAATCGCCGATGTCGGAAAATGGGCGCCCGCGTTCCACATCAATCTGTGGCGGACGGCATCCGATATCCGCGACACGTGGGCGCGCATGTCCGAAAACGGTTTTTCGCAGGCGGGGCGCGAAGGGGACGCGGGACCGGGCCATTGGATCGATCCGGACATGCTCGTGGTCGGCCACGTCAACTGGAGCAACGATCCGCCGCATCCGTCGCGATTGACGCCTGCGGAGCAGGTCACGCATCTCTCGCTGTGGGCGTTGCTGGCCGCGCCGCTACTGATTGGATGCGACCTGTCGAAGATCGATCCGTTCACGCTCGACCTGCTCACGAACGACGAGATGATTGACATCAATCAGGATCCGCTGGGCCGGGCGGCGTCGCGCGTCGCGCAGTGCAACACGATTGTCCCCATGGCGAAGTGGCTCGAGGGGACATTCGCCGAAGGGCTTGTGAAACGAAAACCCCAGGCGTGGGGCGACGTATGGGCGCGGCCGCTGAGCGATGGCACGTTGGCCGTCGGCCTGTTCAATCGCGGCGACGTGCGCGGCGTCATCGCGGCGACGTGGGACGTGCTCGGTCTCGAAGGACCGCAGCCCGTGCGCGATGTGTGGCGCCACAGGGACCTCGGCGATTATGATGGGGCATTCAGCGCGATGCTGCCGCCCCATGGCGCGGCGTTGCTGAAAATCGGGAGGCCGGTGCTTAAATAGTTTCTGTCCGCAACTTCTGTGCATGGTACACAGAAGTTGCGGACAAAGAAATCATATCCTTGATTGAGGCCTTGCGGCTGAGCCGCGTTAGAACCGAGCGGTCCGATCCGTCCGATCGGTCTGATCATCGAGAAGGAGATTCGCCCCATGGACATGGAACAACGCTACCAGGATCGCCTGAAACGCTATACGACGGCGCTGCGCAACGGCAAGCCGGACATGATACCGATTCGTCCCTTTGTGGCGGAATTCGCCGCGAAATACGCCGGTTTCACCTGCCAAGAGGTCACGCACGACTTCAACAAGGCCTTCGAGGCAGCGCGAAAGTGCGCGGCGGATTTCGACTGGGACGCGGTCGTCGGCAACATGGTGTATGTCTGGACGGGCCTGACGCAGGCCATCGGCCTGAAATACTACGGCGTGCCCGGCATTGACGTGCCGCCGAACACGGGGTTTCAATACCGGGAACCGTCTGAGGACAACGCGCACATGCGCGAGGACGAGTATCCGCTGTTGATCGAAGACCCGACCGGGTTTCTGTTCAACGTCTGGCTGCCGCGCGTGTCGGCGGACGTGGTCGCGCCGGGCGCGCCCGCGACGTTCCGCAACAACTTGTCGTTTCTCAAGGGCGGCATGGCGATGATGAACTATTTCGGCGGGTTCGCCACCCAGGCCGCGCAACTCCGGGCGGAATCCGGCACGCCCGGCGCCATCGCGGGCATCCTGAAAGCGCCGCTCGACATTCTCGGCGACAAACTGCGCGGATACATGGGACTGACCATGGACCTGCTCGTGCGGCGCGACGAAGTCCTCAAGGCCTGCGAGGCGCTCATGCCGCATTTACTGTGGGTGGCCTTGTCCGGTGCGGATGTTGAAAAGAACGTGCCGATTACAATCTGGATGCACCGCGGCTGCGTGCCTTTCGTCTCGAAAGACGTTTTCGACCAAATCTACTGGCCGACGCTCAAGCCGATCATCGAGGAGATTTGGGCGAAGGGTCATCAGGTGCTCTTCTACGCGGAAGGGGATTGGGGCGCGCATCTCGATGCGTTCTCGGAATTGCCGGAGGGCAGCATTATCTATCATGTGGACCGCGGCGACATCTTCGAAACGCACCGAAAGATCGGCCACAAGTTCTGTCTGAGCGGCGGCATTCCGAATTACCTGCTCGGCGTCGGCACACCGGACGAAGTTCGCGGGTATTGTAAAAAAGTGATTGATGGTGTTGCCCGCGACGGTGGCTATGTCATGGATGCCAGCGCCATCATCCAGGATGATGCACAGATTGAAAATGTCCGCGCCATGACTGATTTCACGCGAGAATACGGCGTTTACTGAAAAAAGGAATAAATATGAAAGCCATGGACACTAATCAACCCATCGCGCCGAACCGCAAACCCGGTGTGTGCATTTCTTGGGAAGACAAGCGCCGTGAACTCGGCGAGATCAAGGGCGATGCGGAACTCGTGCGCAAAATCTGGGAAGATGTGGATGCTCTCGGATACGTCTACATCTGGCACTGCCTCGTGTCGTTCTGACACAGAATGCGTTTTCTGTGTTTTTCAGGCATCCGGCGGAAATGCGCTACCGGCATTTTTTTGAAAAAATGCTGGCGTTTTTTCCTAATTCCATTGTATAATCAGGTTTGAATGAAGAGATGGGTAAAGCCATTCTTGCGAATGGTTCCATAGCTGTCTGTGATGGGCACAGATAGGTCATTTTTATAATGGTTGCAGTGATTCAGCGGCAAGAACATCTATGGAGAGTGGAAACCATGAACCGTCCGTTCCCGACTTCACGCAAAACACAAGGCGCCAATTGGCGCATGGCGGCCGCCTTTGCTTTCTGCATGGCCGTCTTCATGGGAGCCGCGCATGCGGCCAGTCTGAGCGATTTGTACGTGAATCCCGGCGTGCCAAGTCTTGGATCGCTGGCCGTTTCGCCCAGCGCCACGGTCAACATTGACACCAAGACGTCCGGCGGCGCCGCGCCGACCCTGACGGTCGTCGGCATTGGAACCTATACCGGCGTGGCGAGAGATTATGGGCAAGGCGAAGTGGCCATCTTTTATTTCGATTATGTGGAAGTGCCGGATGGGACGACCGTGACGGTCACGGGGCAGCGGCCCCTGTCCATCGTTTCCGCCAACGACATGATATGGGGCGCATCCATCAATGCGCCTCCGGGGATGCTTGGCGGCGGCACGCGCGGTTCCCGTGGATCGGGCAGCGCGGGCGGCGGCGGCGGCGCGGGCGGCGCGGGCGGCGCGGGCGGTTCGGGTGGTGGCGGCGGTGGCGGCGGCGAGAATGACGGCGGCGGGCGGACCTATGGCGGCGACGGTGGCGCGGGCGGACCCGGCATAGACGGCCAGCCTGGAAGCCCCGGCGTTTCGGCCGCTGCAAGCGGCGGTAACGGCGGCGCGGGCGGCGCGGGATTCGGGGGTACCCCGGCTCCGGCGGGCGGCGGCGGCGGTTCCGGCGGCATTGGACTGGACGGCGGCACGCGGGGGACGGGCGGCGGCCAGACGGGCCAAGCCCCCGGCGGCTTGCGATCCGAAACGGTTGTTACCTATCCCGTGGATACGGGCATCATAGGCACCATTGATATTCATTTGAAATTGGGATTGGGCGGCGCCAATGGGACCAATAACCCCGGCAACTCCGGCGGCCCCGGCAATGACGGCGGCACTGGCCAAGCCGGTTCCCAAGGCGCCACGGCGGAATATGCCAATACGACGCTGGCCAGTACGCTCAATCTCGTGGCCGGTTCGGGTGGTGGCGGTG
>DAOTMJ010000028.1:1391-62960 GCA_035450225.1 Candidatus Hydrogenedentota bacterium | reverse complement strand
AATGAAGCCAACAAGATCCCGCCAACGGGATTTTTCTTAGCCGGGGATCGGGGGAGGTATTGCAGCGGTGCGAAATGGGAATCACGCGAATCGGTGCAGGCGCCAGTGGATGTTCGGCGAGGTCGTTTTGGCAGAATGCTCCCTTGGGGCGGTGAGTTTGGTTTGCTGCAAGGAGACCGGCGACGAGTTTGGGAGTTTGCGACTGCGTGCGGCTAGGTGGGTGCCCGGGTGAGACGGACCTGAAAGGCGGATGCGTCGGGATCGAAGAGGTCTTCGGGCAGAGGCTGGTTGCGCAAGGACTCCAAGAGCAGCTGCGCAAGGAACCAGTTTCCGGTACGGCCAGCGGCATGCCCGGGAATTGGTTGCGCAAGGACTCCAAGAGCAGCTGCGCAAGGAACGTCAGCGTGCGCACGGGTTCAATGAGGTTGCTGCGCGCCAGCAACTGCATGAAGGCGTGAGCAAGTTGCAATAGCAGGTAGAGGGCGAACATGACCTCGAAGGAGGTGCAGTCGCAGAAGTACTCCAATTCGTAGCCGGTCTTTTATTCGTTGAATCTTTGGTTCTCAATCGTCCAGCGTTTACGTCCTCCTTCCGCAATGGTTATAACGTTTTCACGGTCCACCGTGAAGTTGCTCAGGTACGCGAACGTGGTGGTTTTACCTTCCACGGTTTCCTCACACATCACGAAGTCGAGCGTCAGCTCCTGGTATTCAAGCGCGTTGGCCCAGGTGAAGATTTGTTTGACGCGATGTCCGTCGCGCACCAGGGTCCGGACGCTACGGTTGTTGGGGGCGAGTTGGCGCAGGGTGAGCGATTCTTCATAGAGGGTAGGAATACTGCCGGGTTTGAAACACGCGATGAACTTCTGGTCGAGCGCGGCGATGGCGTTCAACGCGGGCCCGTTGCAGTACAGGCTGTCGAGCAGGTGGACCAGGGGTTCGCGCGGGAACACTTCCTTGATACGAGACAGCACCCGTTTGAACGCCTTGGATTCGCAATCCTGCTTGTCGTACTTGCCGCCCCCTGGATTCAAGAGCGGCTCGGTCATCAACGACAGTGCCAGCCCGCCCCAGGGGATGACCTTCACCTCCAACACGTTGTGCAGATAGGTCTTGGAGCCGTCCTGGTGTTCCTGAAACAGACATTCGGGGCAATGCGGCGCCGAGGAGGCGTAGATGCCCGAACCGTCGCTGATCACCATCAAATGCTTGAGCAGGAAGCCCTCGGACAACTGCTTGTGCCGGATCATGTCTTTGATGAGCCTGAAACGCAGGTCCCCGAGTTGCTCGGCGGGCGTCGCGCACAGGATATTGGTCATCTGTCGCGAACAGACGACCGTGTCGCTCCGGGCTCGGCTGAACACACACCAATTGTCCCGGAAGCGCGCATCATCACGGATCTCGTCCAAGCGGCGCAGCGACTTTACCCGGCATGCAAACATCAACACGGCCAGACACAGGACCTGGCGCATCGCATACCGCGGGTCCTCGCGCAGATCGTCCACCCCGTCAAACGCCTCCCAAAGCCACGGGGCGAAGCGCTTTACGATCTGGGCCAGCGCTTGCCCTACCGGGCGCTTGGTCTCCCGGGGAGCTTTGCGCCGGCGGCCCGGCCGTCCGCCGCCCGTTTCTCCGGGACATGGCATTGGATGATAGCGATACTCAGTGTCGATATCTCCGAGAGCACTTGTTTGAGCCGCCGATGGTTGCGTATCCAAGACTGCACCTCCTTAACAAGGTCCTTGGGCACGTAGACCGACCGGGTCTTTCCCGCCTCCTTCGACGTCAGCAACCAATACGCCGTCGTCTTCCCCTTGGCATCCCGGCGCTCGACCCGATTGAGCGAGCCAGCCACCAACGGACGGTCTTGGCCAAGTTCCTGAAGTTTGCGCAGCCTCTTCTCTTCCAGTTTCATGGTTTCCGTCTCGTATAGTCTAAGTATATATACTTAGACTTATCTTGTCAAGAAAAAACTTTCCGGATTTCTTGGGTAAACTATGCGACAAATCCCCCGCCAAGATTCGGGCGGCTCAGCGCGAAAAAAATCCCATTTCACAACGCTGGAGGTATTGATTCGGGGATCCGTCCGCGCTCAGTCTGTCGTGATCTTGCGCCAAGCCGTAATCGAGCGTGTAAGGTGGTCGCGGGCATCGCCGGGAATGCCATAGCATTGGAGGCCGATCGGGCCTTTGTAGCCGAGGTTTCTGAGCGTCTGGAGCAGCGCGCGGATGTCGAAAGTCCCGGAATCGAGCGGTTGGATCCAGTTACCGGTCCCGGCACGGATGGCCTCGGCATGGTCGGCGCCGTGGATGCTCACCGCGAACAGGTGCGGCATCGCTTCGGACAGCAGCGGCTTCAGGTTTTTCTCGTCGTCCACTTTGAGCCAGTGGCAGAGGTTGAACATGACGCCGACGTTGGGACAATCGGCCTTGCGCACGATGCGCAGGCCATCCTCGACGCGTTCCAGCCAGTCGCCGGAGTGCGGATACAAGGCGACGCGCGTGCCGGATAGTTGCGCCATGCCGGCGATCTCGCGCACGATCGCAACCGCCCGTTTGTCGCCCGCCGTGTCCGAGGGCTTCAATCCGCCCATGAGAAGCGCCAGCATCGTATCGCGTCCCTTGAGCAGCGGCAGCGTGTCTTTCAATCGCGGATCGTAGGGTTCGCTGCCCGGCGCGATGTTGACGCGCAGATAGATCTGGAAGAGTTTAAGTCCGGCGGCATCGAGCGCGGCGAGCCGTTCCTGGACTTGGTCGAGCCACAAGTGTCCCGCGCCGTCGTAGCCGAGGTCTTTGAGCAGCCGCGCTTGTTGATCGAGCGTGCGATGCTGACTGTCGTGCGTGTCCATGCAAAACGCGAAAAAAGGGTTTGGGTGGCCGGCGGCATGCGCGGCGGACATGATCAGCAGCAGGGCCAGGGCCGTTGCAATGCCTGTTTTGAATTCCCTCATGGGTCGTTCCTCCAAGGGGCGAAATGTCATGGGATTGGCCGTCTTTTGCTTCGTCCCGGCACGAGCGTGGCCAGCAACGCGTGTCCCAGCGCGAGCATGGCGGCGCACGCGAACACGCGTTCGTAACCGAATCCGATCCAAATCGCGCCGGCCACGGCGGGAATCGTCATCGAGATGATGTGATTGACGGAAATGCCGACGGCGAGTGTCGAGGTCAATTCCTGGGGCGATTCGGCAAGTCGTGAAACGTAGATCGCGCGTGCGCTGCCGAGCGCGAAGAGCAGGTTGTCGGCGATGAAGCATCCGCAGGCCAGCAGGCGCGCCTGTTCGGGATTCGACGTGATTCGCATGGCGTAACCGTAGCCGATGCACACGAAGATGAGCGAGATGCCGTCGGCCATCATGACCGCGCGTTCGCCGAAACGGTCCACGGCCATGCCGGCCAGCGGCTTGAACACGATGCCAATCAGCGCCGCGATCATGAGCAGTCCCGCGATGGCGGCCGCCGGTTCGCCGTAGACCTTGATCAATACCCACGGGCCGAAGGTGATGAAGATTTGTTTGCGCGCGCCGAAGACCAGTTCAAGCAAGTAGTAAAGCCAGTATTTTCGGCGGACGACCATCCTTGCGCGGGGTTTGTGCAGATGGGGCACGTGCATCATGGAGTAGAACACGCAGGCCATCGCGCCAAGCGCCGCCGCGATGAAAAAACCGGTCCGGTACTGTGGCGAGGCCTTGTCGAAGGTCAGCCAGACCAGCCCCGTGCCCAACACGGCCGCCACGGTGTCCACCGCGCCCATCTGCCCCATGCGGCGTCCGCGTTTTGTGTCATCGCTCAAACCGATGGCGATGGAGGATCCGACGGGTTGCAACAGATGCAGCCCGGTGCTGCCGACCAGCATCGCCGCCATCATCCATCCGAAATGGTGGCCGATGAGTCCAAGTCCCAACATGCCCGCCCCGAATGTGGCGGCGCCGACCACGCCGACCCGTGTAACCGGCAGGGCCGCCAGCAGACCCGCTGTCAGAAAAACCAGGAAACCCGGGGTCTCGCGCGGCAATTCGAGCCAGCCCCGCGCCTCCGCCGACATGGCAAATGTGTCCGACAGGAAATTGTTGAAAATGCTGTCATGGACGCCGGTCGCCATGGCCATGCAGGCCACGCCACCGAAGAACAAAATAATTTGGGTACGCCGGACCACGATGCGCCTCTCCGTCTATCTTGGAAACGGCGGGTATCTTATCAGAACAGGTTTGCCCATCGCTCTTCTTGAAGAGGCGCGGCGCGGCAATTCGAGGATAGGAAAACCTGTTTGGCGGAAGCCGAGCGGGTCGCCCAGCGCTGGGACAAACGCTACCCCAGGGTGGCCGCGCAGATCCGCGCGCAGTTTGAAGAAACCTTAGCCGTCCATGGCCTGCCCCGCGCGCAACGTCGGCGAGTCTACACGACTAATATGCTGGAACGCCTGATGCGCGAAATCAAGCGGCGGATCCGGGTCGTTGGCATATTTCCCAACGCTCCATCCTGCGACCGTTTGGTGGGTGCGCAACTCGTAGAAATCCACGAATCCTGGCAATGCGAGCGAGCGCGGTACATTACCTTCGAGCATGTGGGGAAACCGATACCCCACCAGAAGCCGAGACGTACGGCGGCATAAACATTTTAGTACTAGTACAGTTCCCCTCCCCCGCGGGGGAGGGGAACTGTAGCGCCACCAAGAAGAGGTAGTTCACATTCACCGAGAGACACTTTTACAGAAACTTCTTGACACAAGCCGTCTACGGTAGAAACGGCATCTTGCCGGTTTCCGTCGTATCGTTCATTCCGATACCATGCGCAACGCGGAAGCTTCCAGGCCGTTGCGAGGCGTCCATGGGAATCTTGCATTTCTAGTGTTGAACATTCCGGGTTGGGTG
This sequence comes from Candidatus Hydrogenedentota bacterium, assembly GCA_035450225.1. NCBI lineage: Bacteria > Pseudomonadati > Candidatus Hydrogenedentota > Candidatus Hydrogenedentota bacterium. The sequence continues at coordinate 58,094 of DAOTMJ010000028.1, read as the reverse complement.
CGGTGGACGGGCAACACCGATCCGATTTTTTGTTGGCAATGCGCGACCCATTTCGGGTATGGTGTTGGCGGATGAAAACGGAAAGGAGATCGTTCATGGCCAGGGGATATTTGCGAGCGACGCTATGGGTGTTGATGATGGCCGCGGCGGCTTTCGTGTTGACGGGATGTCCTGCGGGGTACGAGCGCTCGTATGCCGGCATTTCTTTCGTTTGGTGTCCGGCCGGGACATTCTACATGGGCAGTATCGAAGGCCGGGATGACGAGTTGCCCGTCCACCGCGTAAAGATATCGAAAGGTTTCTGGTTGTCGCGATACGAGATCACACAGGATTTATGGCAGGGGATCATGGGCAAGAATCCGTCGCGTTTCACGGGCGATCCGCGGCTGCCGGTCGAAAACGTCTCGTGGAAAGAAGTCGTGTCGTTTATCGGCGAGTTGAACCGCCGGTATCCGGACAAGATATTCCGCCTGCCGACGGAAGCCGAATGGGAATACGCGTGCCGCGCGGGCAGCGAGCGCGAGTACGGTTTCGGCGACAACGCCGCGCAATTGCCGGACTTTGCGTGGTTCAAGGAAAACGCGGAGGGCAAAACCCATGTCGTCGGGCGCAAGAACCCCAATGCTTGGGGCCTGTACGACATGCACGGCAATGTCGCCGAGTGGGTGAGCGACCGCTACGGCGAATACCCCTATGAAGGCGGAACCGTTACGGATCCGATGGGACCGGAAACGGGTTCCAACCGCGTGTATCGCGGGGGAAGTTGGTACCACGATGCACCGCAATGCCGTGCCGCCGCCCGCCAGCGTGACGGAATGGATAAGCGCGACAGCGTGATCGGTTTCCGCCTCGTGATGGAATAAACCGGGCCCCCAACGGCCCTTCATGACGAAGGGGTCTTTTTCAGTTTTTTTCCCGGGGCGTGTTCGGCGCCGCCGTCCGGCATGTTTTCGGGCGCAATACGTTTGTTTGCTTCGCGGAGTCGCCGGCTCAAAATACGCACAATGTTCAAGAGTATCTGGACGGATATGCGTTTCGTCAGCAGGTGCTTGAACGTCGTTTCGGTTAGGACAAACAGGCGGCTGTCGTCGATCGCCTCGACGCTGGCGCTGCGCGGTTCCCGGTTGATAACGGACATTTCCCCGAACGTGTCGCCCGTCCGCAGCATCGCAATCGTCTTGTCTCCGTCGCGAACCGCAAAACGGCCCGACAGGATCACATACAGCTGACTGCCATAGGATCCCTTGTGGAACACAGTTTCGCCCTTGCCGACCCGGATGGTCATCCCGCGGGCCAGAATCCCAGCCACATCCTCGGCGCTCAATCCCTCGAACAGGCCGATTCGTTCCGCCAGCGTTTCACATTCGACGTTGTCCCGAATCACGCGGATTTCCTCCCATCTCCGGGGCATCTTTCAGCATGAACAACCTTCGTTTCGCATGCGGGCCGCCTGTGCGCCAACGGCCAAACCGACGATCAGAGCACGTAGATAAAGCGGCTGCAATTCGCGCAGGTATGGATGTGCGCGGAATCCTGGCGCACCTGTTGCGCGAACTTCGACGGAAGCCGCATGAAACACCCTTGGCATGTGTCGCCCTCGACGGGCACTAGGGCGGGCGGCTGGCTTTTCATCAGTCGATCGTAATGGCGCAGGAGGCGCGGATCCACCAGCGATCGGATCTTGTCAATCCGTTGTTTCAATTCACTCTTGCCCGTTTTCGCCGTGGCCAGCATTTCCCCGTACAACTGCATTCGCGCCAGCAAAACAAGATCGGCGTGCGCGTCGGGCGTGTGCGCAATGGCCGGATCCGCGTCCAGTTTGGCCGAGGCCGATTCGGGATTGTCGTTTAGCGACTTCGAGGCCGTTTCGAGAATGTCGCACATGTCGTCCGCTGTTTTCGCCGCCATCATGGCGGCCATATTTTTCGGATCTCTCAAGACTTTGATGACGGTGGCCACAAAATTCAGATAGGTCGTCTGCTGCGCCGGGGGATAGAAGATGAGAAAGATAAGTTGAACCGGCTTGCGGTCCACGGACATGAATTCGAGGCCGGCCGGCACGCGCCCCACCGCGCACACGAGTTGCTTGATGCCCGTCACCCGGGCATGCGGCACCGCAATCCCGCGCCCAATGCCCGTGCTCTCCGTCACCTCCCGTGCGACCACTTGGTCGAGCGCTTCCCCCATGCCTTTCATCTTTTTCTTCTCGAACAGCAGATGCGTCAATTCCTTGATGGCATCCGATTTGTTTGCGGCGGCGATTTCAGTCACTATGCAGTTCTTCGCGATGTACTTGCTTAATACCATGTGCGTTTGTCCTTGGTGTTTGTCCGGCTCCCTTTTTCAGTGAATTGCGGGGAAGCGCGACGGTCCGATTGTAGCACGCGGCATCCTTCCACACAACAGCGCAAAGCAAACCCGTTTCCCTTTTCGCCCGCTGGCATCGTTTCTCGCGTTGTCTGATTGGATTTCTTCATTCACAAGATCCATGCGCTGCGCGTGGACGTTGCGAACGAGGAAATCATGCCCTTGACCAACGATGCGGCTGGATCGTCTTTGGATTTGCTACACTGGTCATGACGGAAACGGCGCAATGCCCGAGCCCGGCGCGAAAAGGTCATGAAAAGACGTTTTTTGATCAACACGGAAAAATGGATATATCCACTGCTTGCGGTGTTGACGGTTGCGGTGTTTTCACCGGTGTTTCAGGCGGATTTTGTCAATTACGACGACGATTTCTACTACACGGCCAACACCCAAGTGCGCGCCCCGCTGTCGTTTCAAACCGTGCGCTGGGCCTTTACGACCGTTTATTTCAACAACTGGCATCCGCTGACGTGGCTTTCCCACGCGGTCGATCATCACTTTTTCGGACTGAATCCACGCGGCCCCCACCTGGTCAATCTGGCGCTGCACGTGCTGAACTCGTTTCTGGTGTTTGGCCTTTTTCGGACAGCCGCCGCCGGAAAGGCCCGCACAACGGCCGCGGCGTGGCTGCTGGCGGCGCTTTTTGCGGTGCATCCCCTGCATGTCGAGTCGGTGGCGTGGATTTCGGAACGCAAGGATCTGCTGGGCGGTTTCTTTGGTCTGTTGGCCGTGCGCGTGTATTTGGCCTATGTCCGACGGCCTTCCCCCGGCGCTTATGCGGGCGTCGCGGCGTGCATGTTGTTGAGCCTGATGTCGAAATCCATGCTGGTGACCCTGCCGTTGCTGTTGCTGTTCATGGATTACTGGCCGCTGGGACGGAAAAAGGGATGGCTGCCGGTGCTGGAAAAACTCCCGCTCCTGATCCTGTCGTTGTGTTTCAGTGCGGTGGCCATGTCGCTCAAAACAGAACAAACGGAATCGGCATGGAACCGTCTCCTGTATGTGCCGATCGCGTACGTCCGGTATCTTCACAAGACTTTTTGGCCGGTGGACCTCGCCGTTTACTACCCGTTTCCCTCGTCGCCGATATCGCCGTACTGGTTGTTCTTGTGCATGGGGGGATTGGCGGCCGTCACCGGGCTGGCCTTTGCGCTGCGTTCCCGGCATCCGTACATGCTGGTCGGCTGGCTTTGGTTTGCAACCGCGTTGGCGCCGGCCAGCGGGGCGATTCAGATCGGCGGACATTGCATGGCGGACCGGTATATGTACCTTCCACTGATCGGCATTCTGATGATGACGGCCTGGCCGCTGGCTCATGCGCCGAGGCGCGCGGTTGCGCTGGGAACCGGAGCGGCCGTGGTGTTTGTCTGCGCCGTGTTGGGATTGGCCCAGGCGCGGACATGGCGCGACAGCGTTTCCCTGTGGGAACAGGCGATTCGCGCCGCCGGATCGAACGGGCGCGCGGAATACAACCTCGGCAACGCGTGGCTCGCGCGCGGCGAATGGGACAAGGCGGCGGCCTGCTACGCACGGGCGCTGGCGTTGGATGAAACGGACCTCGACGCGATTACGAATCTTGGAATCGTCGCCGTGCGAAAGGAACAATTCGACGATGCCGAGCGCTGGTTTCGCCGATCGCTTGAAATCAACCCGGAAGACCCGCGCGCCAATCAAGAGATGGACCGTCTGGCGAAACTGCGCGTCAATCGCGGCATTGCGCTCGCGGAACAGGGGCGGTTCGACGAAGCCGACGGGGAATTGCGCGCGGCGCTGGCGCTACGGCCCCATTCCGCCGATGCGCATTTCAACTTGGCGAACGTGTTGTTGCGCAAGGGTGACTTTCAAGCGGCGGCCGGCGAATTTGCCGCCGTGCTGGCTATCAATCCGGACGATGCCGGCGCCCATTACGCCCTCGGTCTTGCGCTGGTACGCCTTGGACGCGCTCCGGAGGCCTTGGCGCATTTTCATGAGGCCCTTCGCCTGCGTCCCGACGATGCCGAAATCCTTCGACAGATCAAGGCCTTGCAGCCATAGTTTGCAGTAAATGCCTTGTCTCGGACGGCCTGGTAACGTATCATAAAGCATGTTCATCGCAAAAAATTCGGTGTGGTTTACCTGTGTGCTGGCCCTGATTGCCGCGGGCGCGCTGGCGTTTCGTCTGTACCGGCTGGATCAGCGTCCGATGCACACGGACGAGGCAGTGCATACGGCGAAAGCCGGCGAACTGCTCGAAACGGGCCGGTACGTTTACGATCCCCACGAATATCACGGACCCACCATCTACTATGCGGCATTGCCCTTCCTTTGGGCAGGCGGCGCGCGAACTTTGGCGGGGGCAAGCGAATGGATGTTCCGTGTCGTTCCCGTGATCTTCGGCGTGGGATTGATTCTGCTGTTTGCGGGCCTGGCGAACGGCATCGGGCGTGGGGCGGCGCTGGCGGCCGCCGCTTTGACGGCCCTTTCGCCGGCCATGGTTTTTTACAGCCGTTATTATATTCAAGAAGTGCCCTTCGTGTTCTTTGGGGCGGGATTGATCGTGTCGGGTTGGCGGTACGCGCTGTCGCGCCGTCCGGCTTGGGCGCTGTGCGCGGGCGTGTGCGCCGGCCTGATGGCGGCGACGAAGGAAACGTGCATCCTGGCATGGGCGGCCATGGGCGGCGGGCTGGCCGTCGTGGCCCTGCTTGAGCGGCCAAAGGCGGCGCTGGCGCGGGCGTGGCTGGCGGATTTGTCGTGGCGGCATGTCGCATGGGCCGCGCTGGCCGCGTTCGTGGTGGCCGAAACCGTCATTTCGGGATTCTGGACAAATCCGCGGGGGGCGCTGGATTTGCTGGTGACGCATTTCCATTACATGAACCGCACCGCGGAAGTCCGGCTTCACGATCAGCCGTGGCACTATTACCTGAAAATGCTGGCTTATACGAAATACGGTCCCGGCCCCTGGTGGAGCGAAGGACTGATCCTCGGATTGGCGGCGGTCGGCGGCGTCATGGCGTGGCGGCGGCCGAACGATTCCTCTCCGGATGCGCGGCTCCGGCGATTCATTGCGGCGTACACGGTGCTGTTGGCGGCGGTCTACTCGGCGATTCCCTACAAGACGCCGTGGTGCCTGCTGGGATTTCTGCACGGGATGATCGCGCTGGCGGGAATCGGGGCGGCGGGACTCGTGCGCGCCATGCCGCATGTCGCGTTGAGGGGTGCGGTGGCGGCGGCGCTGGCGCTGGCCGCGTGCCAATTGGGCGCGCAGGCGCAGCGGGCCTGTTTCACGTTCGACGCCGATCCGCGCAATCCGTACGTTTACGGCCACACGTCGCGGAACCTCCTCCGCCTTGTCGAACGGTGCGAGGATATCGCGCGTGTCGCCCCGGAAGGACGGCATCTCCTGATCAAGGTTTTGACGCTGGATTCGTGGCCGCTGCCGTGGTACCTTCGCGCATTTGATCGGGTCGGGTACTGGCCCGGGCCGGTTGACGATCCCGATGCCGCCATTGTCATCACGTCCGCCGAAAATCAGGAAATCGTGGAAGGCCGGCTGAAAGGCAAATATCTGACGGAACTGTACGGATTGCGTCCGGAAGTCCTGATCGCCGCATACATCCGCCAGGATCTGTGGGACGCGTTCATGAAGGAACAACTATCGGGCCCGTAGGCGCCCGGGGAGTCGAAATGCGTGAGTGATACCGTGCATCGTTTTTCGCATCAGGCCATGGCGTCACCTTGGGAAATCCTTGTGGCCTACGACGACGCCATTTACGCCGGTCAAGCGGCGCAGGCCGCGTTTGAAGAAGTGGACCGCATCGAACGCGAGATCAGCCGGTTCGTGGCGACGAGCGACGTTGCCCAGATCAACAATCTTGCGCCGGGGGTATGGGCACGCGTCGGCGAACATGCCATCGAATGCCTCAAGGCGGCCGAGAGAGCCCATGCGGACACCGGCGGCGCATTCGATGTGACAATAGGTCCCCTGTTGGCCTGCTGGCGCAATCCGGATCGGTCTCCGCGAACACCTTCGGATGCGGAATGGGCCGCGGCGCGCGCTCGGACGGGCATGCGCCTGATTGAAGTGGACATGCAGGAACGGCGTGTGCGCGTACATGCGGCCGGGATTCAAGTGGATCTTGGCGGGATTGGAAAGGGATACGCCATTGATCGGGCCGCCGAAATTTTAAAAGAATGGGACATCGGATCCGGACTGATTAATGCCGGCGACAGTAGCGTGTACGGATACGGCCGCCAGCCGGGACAGGACGGATGGCCCGTCGGCGTTGGCGGCGTGGGCGAGGAAACCGCCGCCCCGTACCGCCTGCTGCTGCGTGGCCAATCGTTGAGCGGTTCCGGCGTGCAGGTGCGCGGACGCCATATCATGGATCCCCGCACGGGGCGCCCCGCGCCGGGCAAGCGCGCGGTCTGGGCGTTGCATCCGTCGGCGACGACGGCCGATGCGCTGTCAACGGCGTTCTTTGTGATGAAACCCGAAGAAGTGGCCGCCTATTGCAGGCTTCATGCCGACACCAGCGCGATGCTTGTGCTGGAAGGCGGTGATGAACGGCTGCAATACGGGACATGGACCTTATGCGCGGCCCGGTGAAAACAACACATACTGACGGGAGTAGATATTCGCGAAGCCGCGGGATTGGCCGCGGGCTGTTGGAGGACACATGGCGCGAACAGGATTGGTTTTCGACGAGGAAATGATTTTACACGACACGGGGCCGAATCATCCGGAGCGACCGGCGCGGCTCAAGGCCATCATCCAAGCCTTCGAGGAGGCGGGCCTTGTGTTGCCGCGCGTGCCCATTGAACCGGCCTCGGAAGAGGACATTCTCCGTGTCCATTCGTGGGACCATCTTGAAGAGATCCGCGAAACGTGCCTTCGGGGCCTCGACTATCCAAACCCGGACACGCCGATGGGACCTCTTTCGTGGCGGGCGGCCTTGCTAGCGGCGGGCGGGGCGATTTCGGCTTGCCGGGCGGTGATTGACGGCGCCTTCGACAACGTGTTTTGCGCCGTGCGGCCGCCGGGCCATCATGCCGAACGCGACCGCGCCATGGGATTTTGTCTATTCAACAATATCGCCATAGCCGCGCGTTGGCTTCAGGCCAAAATCGGCTTGAGGCGCATCGCCATTTTGGACTGGGACGTCCATCACGGAAACGGCACACAACAGGCCTTCTTCGACGATCCCGCCGTCCTGTTCGTCAGCCTGCATCAGCATCCGCATTATCCCGGCACCGGATGGCCATTTGAACGCGGCGCGGAAAACACAACCCTCAATATTCAAATGCCGCGCGGCTGCGGAACGGAGGAGTGGCTTGCCGCGCTTGACGAGAAGGCCGTTCCCGCCCTTGCGCGATTCGAACCGGAGTTCCTGCTCGTTTCCGCGGGATTCGACACCCACCACCTCGATCCGCTGGGTGGACAGAACCTCGAAGCGGAAACCTTCGCGCACATGACACGGCGCATCGCGGAACTGGCGGATGGGAGAATAGTTTCCATTCTCGAAGGAGGATATCACCTCGAAGCCTTGGGTGCGTCCGTTGTGGCCCACGTCAAAGCCCTGCAAGACTGCCGCGCCCACGCCTCTCGTCCAGATTAAGAATACTGAACGGTGTAGCACCCACAAAAGTTTCTCTTCGTGCTCGTCATCGTAATTGAATCCTTGAATACTATTCCCCCCGGATTGTTCACCGGTCTTGACTGGCCGGAACGAGTGAGGATTTCGTGGGGCGGATGAGCCGATTGTGGGGCGTTTTTGGGGGGTGTTGGGTGTCAGATGGGCGATGCGTCTGACGGGTAAACACACCTCCTCCTTTCCCCGTGGCGTCGTTTGCGTGAATGACGCCCGTCGGGGATGCCGGGCTGCCGGTCAACAGCGCAACGGGTACGCGCCGAGATTCCGGAGCGCCTACCCGAAAGCGTCCTGGCAAGGGCAGGCGCTCGCGAAGTGAATCATGACAGGAAATATACGTTGTGGCCTTCGCGCCGCGTCATCAGATGGTCGCGCGCGAATCCCGAATCGCCCCGCACGATGACGCGCGTGGCCGGCCAGCGCCAACAGCGGATTCAAGGCGAGTTTTCGTCGTGATTGTTCCGGCCCGCGTACCCAAGCGCCACGGCATAAATTTTCTGCCGCAACAACGCCAAGACGTCGTGTTCAATGAATTCCTTACGATGGTAATCCGTGAAACAACCGGCCAATCGTTCGGTGACGCCCAGTCGCAGATCCGCCTCCCGCAAAAGCAGCACCCCGCCATCCGAACGGATGGGGCCCCCGTCAACGCCCCCTGTACTTTCCGCCCCCCCGGGTTTGGAATTCCAACTGTTCCGGTGTACACTCTGTTTTCATCAAACTGCTCTTTTGTGATCGTCTAATGTTTGCCTATTCAACTAATTAGACCACATGAAGCAGCCTGAGTTTTCATCTACGGTGAACCATTGCGGTTAATGGTAGGCGGGGCGGGACTCGAACCCGCGGCCACCGGATTAAAAGTCCGATGCTCTACCACCTGAGCTACCCGCCCATGAAGTCGCGTGGGAAGCGGCTGGACCTTGCGGGGACGGTCTTTCACCGCGTCGAATGCGAAGAACTTGCTGTGAATTGCGGACCGTCCGTGCGCGAGTCGCACTGCTCTCATCGGGAAGTATACGGCATCGCGGTTTCCGGCGTCAAAAGGGCATGCCTGACCCATGATCGGCGCGTAACGGGGGCGACGTCCTCACTGACCGGCATTCATGCAAAGAACCCTTATGTGACAGGTCAGCACGAAGCGGCGCGCGAGGCGGCACGCCCTCCCAAACATCAAGCGCGTGGCGATCATGCCGTTTCTACTGAACCGCGGCCGGCTCGGTATAAAACGCGCCCGGCCGCATCTTGCGCGCGGGCCCGACAAGCCGGAATCAGAATCGAATTTTTCAAGGCGTCAAAAGATTCTTTCCGGCGCATGAACCGTATACTATGAAAATGGTCCATGTTTTTCGTATCGTTCACCGCTGTGGTACGATGTAAAGCGGGAGGAACGTGGGATGACCAAAAAGATTATCGTTTTATTGCTGGCGGCTGTGGTATTCGGCGCGGCCGGCGTGGCGGTGTGGCGGCCATGGCGGACGAAGGGCCCCGTGCCCGTGGGCGAGCCGACGCCGCGACCGCAGGGCGAGGGCTGGATCGATCTGCTCGACGCGGATCATGCGAGCGGCTGGAAGAACATCACCGACGGCAAGGACATCTTTGAATTGAAGGACGGGACGCTTCATATTTTTGGGCGTACGCTGTATCCCCTGCGTTATGTTGGCTACACACCGGAGCCGTTCCGGAATTTCGATCTGCACGTCGAGTTCAAAGTCGCGCGGGGCGCCAACAGCGGCGTGTTCTTGCGATCGCGCCCGAACGATCCGGTTTCGCGCGGGTTCGAGGTGCAGGTGCTGGACGATTTCGGCAAGCCGCCCGGCAAGAACGGATGCGGCGCGATTTACGATGTCGTGACGCCGATGTTCAACATGTCGCGGCCCGCGGGCGAGTGGAACTCGTTCGATATCACCGTCTACGACAAAGAAGTCACTGTCGTCATGAACGGATGGAAGGTCGTCCAGGCGGATTTCGCGAAGATGACCACCCCGCTTGGCAAGTTTTCGATTGCCTACAACGACCTTCCGCTCGAGGGCGTGCTGGCGCTTCAGGATCACGGGGGCGAGGTCTGGTATCGCAACATCCTCGTCCGCAAGCGGTAAAGGCCGCGCGGCCGGCATGGCGTCAGTCGCGCGCGATGCGGAATCCGGCGGTATTGGTTCGCGCGCCGGGATCGCCGATGCGGCGGCGAGCCGATGTGCATTCGTCCGCTGTCGCCTGCCACGATCCGCCGCGCCGTACCCGTAAAGATGCCGCCAGCGGGCCCAGGGGATCGGTCTGGTTTGCCGATGCATAGGCGGCATACCAGTCTTGCACCCATTCCTCGACGTTTCCATGCATGTCGTAGAATCCCCACGGATTCGGTTTTTTCTTTCCGACGAAGTGCGTTTGGGCCCCGCTGTTGTCGCCGAACCATGCGTAGCCGGACAGGGATGAACTTGAGTCCCCGAAGGAATACGCCGTGGTGCTGCCGGCCCGGCAGGCGTATTCCCATTCCGCCTCGGTCGGCAGACGGAAATTATAGCCGGGATACCGCGTGTTGAGCGCGTCGAGATAAGCGTTTACATCCTGCCACGACACCGAATCCACGGGCAGGCTGCCGCCGGGGAACGCCGACGGGTTCGGGGAGACGATGGCGGTGTATTGGCTTTGGGTGATTTCGTATTTCGACAACCAGAATCCCTGCGAGAGCGTTACGCGGTGCCTGGGCGATTCCGTGTCGGTTTCGGTCCGGCTGCCCATGTAGAACGATCCCGAGGGGCACCAGATGAAACGGATGCCCGCGAATTCGGCCTCGTTGGGATTTTCGCCCTCGCCTTCGCCCTCGCCCTCGCCTTCGCCCGCGGGTTCGTCGAGGATGATCGAGTCCCGCATCACGTTCGAGTCGCCGATGTCGTTGCGCAGTTTCAGATAAACCATTTTGGTTACGTTGCCGGATGAAAGCGTGAACGTGATCGCGTTGCTGAAGGTTTTCCAGGAGGCGTCCGAAAAATTCGGCAATTCGCTGGCTAGATATGACTTGGGTCGCGAACCCTTCCAGTAGGGGTTGAGTGCGACCGTGCGGCTTTCCGTCACGACCTGTCCGCCGGCGATGGTGAAGCCCGTCAACACCGGCGCGCGCTGGCGGGTGTAGTGGGCGTAGGCGGCCCAGCGTCCCACGTTCGAGCAGCCGTATTCGATCCGCATGTACCCGTCGTCTTCGCCCCATCCGTTGCCCCATGCGTTGCGTAAAATCCACACGCCCGCCGCCCCTTGGCGGTCGTCCCATCCCACCAGGACCGCAGCGAGATTCGTCACGCCGTCCACGTGGTTGTTGTAGATGCCGCCGGTATACGCCTGAAACGCGCGATCGGCCGTGACCGAGACATAGACGGGGCCGTAGGTCATAATGGCCTGCTTGATGCGGGTTGCCGAGGGAAATTCGCCGTCCACGTATCCCCACGACCGCAGGCGGTACCGGGGGTTGTATGGGCAATCCGGTTCCACGTCGGCGGATTGATACGGAAAATCTTCCTCGAGAATCGCGCCTATTTTGTCGCATTGCGTGTCTTGGCCGACATAGAAACCGAAGGCCCGGTTGCCGCCCGTCGGACAGGTCCACCCTTCCGTGTTTGCGCTGATGAGATATTGTTCGGACAGATCCGCCGTTTCCCGGTCAAGAACCTTGATGATGGATTCCATGACCGCGTTTGTCGCAAAAGCCCAACTGGCCGCGCAGTCCCGCGTATTTTTCACCGGCGTGACGCCGCCCCGCTCGCGCCAGTCGAACGCCTCCGGGATTGGGGTGGTGTCGGGTTCTTCTTTTTCGGCGGCCATGTCTTTTCGCGCGCTCGCCGGAAACTCGCCGTCGAGGTCTCCGGTGATGGCGTCCAGCGGGCGATCCGTGGCCGAATTGAATCCCATCGTGAACGTCCAGCCGTTCGCGACCGCCTGTGCGTGCAGATCGTCCAATTCTTCCTGGGTAAGCCCTCCCGTGCCGGCATACGGTTCGTAGACGGCGGTGTATTCCGTTGTTTTTCCGCCCTGCAAGGTCAGCGTTCGGGCCGGCGGGGCCGTCCAATGCGCGACATCGCGGAAACGAATCGTGCAAGCGCCCGGGGCGAGTTCCGTTACCGTCGCGCCGCCCGCCCGCCATTCGCCGTACTCGATTTGCCATTCGGCCCCGTCCGCGATCGCGCCGGCGGGTGCGATCGCCACCCGCAACGCCGCCTTGGGCGCCGGCCGCGGATCGCATCCGCAGAATGCCGCGGCAAATCCCATACATACCGCGAACCCAACACATCGCATGGCCATCAGGCGACTCATTGCATATCCTCCAATCCGCCTCGCGTTATCCTACACCAAAACCGGCCGGATAGCGATGACCTCCTCGTTTGGCACGGACGGGTACTGAGCCCGGACACAATAAACCATGCCTCTGACAATACCATCCAGCCCGCGGGATATGCCGGAAACCGGCGGGACGATTTCCCGTGCGGAGTTGACAGCGAAGCGCGGCTGGTGCATGCTTACGCTGAAATCACGGAGGGATGGAAAGCATGAGGATGTTGTTCGTTATGGCGGCCTCGACCGCGTTCGCGTTGTGCGGGTGCGGCCCCTCGGCGCAGCCGCCGTCGCAGACGGCAAAGCCCCGCATTGCGCTGATCATGAAGTCCTTGGCCAATGAATTTTTTCTGACCATGGAAAAAGGCGCACGCATGCACCAGGCCGCGCATGCGGATCGGTATGAACTGCTCGCGAACGGGATCAAGGATGAACTGGACGTGGGCCGGCAAACGCAGTTGGTCGAGCAGATGATTGCCCAGCGCGTGGATGCGATCGTCATCGCCCCCGCGGATTCGAAGGCGCTTATCGCGGCGTGCAAGAAGGCGCTGGATGCCGGCATTGTCGTCGTGAACATAGACAACAAGTTCGACGACGGAGTCCTTGCCGACAAGGGCATCAAGATACCGTTTGTGGGACCGGATAATCGCAAGGGCGCGCGGATGGTCGGCGAATATACGGCCAAGCGGTTGCAGCCGGGCGATTCGGTCGCGATCGTCGAGGGTGTGCCGACGGCCTTCAACGCGATTCAGCGCAAACTCGGTTTCGAGGAGGCCATGGCGGCGGCCGGCATGAAGATTGTGGCGAGCCAGAGCGCGGGCTGGGAGATGGAAACGGCCAACCGGGCCGTGTCGGCGATGATCATGGAACATCCGGAACTGAAGGCGATCCTTTGCGCGAACGACAGCATGGCGCTGGGCGCCGTGGCCGCGCTAAAAGCCGCGAACAAGGCGGATTCGGTAATCGTGGCGGGTTTCGACAATATTTCGGCCGTTCATGATCTGGTCAGGCAGGGCAAAGTCGTCGCCACCGCCGATCAACACGCGGATCAATTGGCCGTCTTCGGGATTGAATACGCTCTTGAAATGCTCGCCCGGAAGGGTGCGCCCGCGGATCGCGAAACGCCCGTGGACCTGATAACCGCCGAGACGCTTCATCCATGACGCGCTACCGCTGGCTGGCCGACTATGTGGGACTTGGGCTGGCGCTGGCTGTGTTGATAGGTTTTTTCGGCCTTTCGACGAATCATTTCATGTCGGCCGGCACGTTTCGCAACATCGCCAATCAGATCCCCGAGATGATGATCGTGGCGGTGGGCATGACCTTTGTGCTGATCATCGGCGGGATCGATCTGTCGGTCGGTTCCGTGCTTGCGGCGAGTGGCGCGGTGCTTGGAATTTGCCTGGTGCAATTCCATTGGCCGCTGCCGCTGGCTTTCGTGGCATGCCTTGCGACGGGTCTTGTTTGCGGGGCCGCCAACGGGATCGTGAGCGTCGCATGGCGGCTGCCGTCCTTTATCGTGACGCTTGGCATGCTCGAAATCGCGCGCGGCGCCGCCTATCTGCTCACGCGTTCGCAAACCCAATATATCGGACGCCCCGTCGAACGGCTGGCCGAGGCGCACGTGTTTGGGTTGTCCCTGCCCTTTTTCGCGGCCGTTGCGGTTGTCCTTGCCGGCCAGGCGGCGTTGAGCCATACCCTGTTCGGACGTCATGCCCTGGCGGTGGGCGCCAATGCCGAGGCCGCCCGCTTGTCGGGCATCCGCGTGCCGGCCATTACAATAACCGTTTTTGCGTTGAGCGGTATGCTGGCGGCGGCCGCGGGCGCGATTCAGTGCGCCCGGCTCGGCGCCGCCGATCCCAACGCCGGCAGTGGATTCGAACTCCAGGCCATTGCGGCCGCTGTCATCGGCGGCACGAGCCTCATGGGAGGCCGCGGCTCCGTCGTCAAGTCGTTTTTCGGCGTGCTGATTATCGCCGTGCTGGGGGCCGGCCTGTTTACGCTCGGCGCCCAGGAATCCACGAAACGGATTGTGACGGGCGGCGTCATCGTGGCGGCCGTGGTATTCGATTATTACCGCCACCGGATCAAGGCCCGCGTTTGAAATCGTATACATAACGCCGAATTCCAATTCGGCCGGGTTGGCAATGCTTGTGCCGAATCGGAATTCGGTGTTACGCGTTCGGAACAATTTGATGAAGTTGGTCGAGTCCGCTTCGTGAAAGGCGCGAAAGCGGCGGAGCCGTTGCGAGCCCGTTTTGCGCCGATGGATTTTCCGGACGGCGTTACTTATGATTTGGGATGTAACGGCGAGGCGTGGCGATTGATTTTCGTCGTTGCGGCAGTCGGTTGGGAGAATACGAACGATGACGCTTGCGCTTTCCTGGAAAACGGAAATGGACTATGTGTTCTTTCTGTACGGAATGGCGTTTGTCCTGCTGGCCGCCGTGTGTTTTGTCCTCATTTGGCGCGAGGGGCGCCGCCAGCCCTGGGGATGGCTGGGAGTCTTCGGTCTGATTCACGGCCTCAATGAATGGGGCGACTTGCTGGCGGTCGAGTTCGGGGACAACCCGGTCTTTGGCGCCTACCGCCTGGCTTGGATGGCCTTATCGTTTGCGGCCCTGATCGAATTCGGACGGACCGGGATGGCCTCCCTGGGACGCCGCGTTCCCGGACGCTGGATTTATCTTCTCCTGATTTGCGGCGCCTTGGCGGGCGGCGCGGCGGGGTTTGCGGGCCTCAACGCCTCATGCCGGTACGTGTTGGGATTCGTGGGCGGGATCTGGGCCGCGGCATATTTCCTGTACCAGGGACGGCAAACACGCGACCATTCGCGGCATCTGTGGACCGCGGGCGTTTTCATGGCGGCCTATGCGATCTTCGCGGGCCTGATAGTTGCGGAGGCCCCGTTTTTCCCCGCATCCGCTATCAACCAGACGACATTCCTCGACGGGCTGGGTTTTCCGGTGCAATTACTGCGCGCCTTGTGCGCGGTGGGTATCGCGGCGGCGATGTGGATGTATTCGGAGCGCCGGCACGAGGAAGCGACGGCCGGAACCGGACTTGCGGCGGTGCGTGGATTTCAACCGTTGATCTTGGCTGCGATTGTCATGGTCATCATGGTGTGCGGATGGGCGTTGACGAATCTGGCGGGCCATCGGGCGGACGCGAACAACCGGCGCGAATTTCTGGCCCGCGCGGAGGCCATCGCGGCCATGCTGGATCCCGAATGGGTAGCCGCCCTTGAAGGCGTGCCGGAAGAAGAAAACGAGGGGACATATCGTAAAAAGAAACAATTGCTTTCGAGCGTGTGCGATCAGCAACCGGATGTGCGGTTTGCCTACGTCATGGCGCGGCGCGGCGGGCAGATTGTCTTTCTCATGGATGCACAGCCGCAGCGATCCTTCGACCCGGAAAGCGCGAGCCGACCCGGCGACGTGTACGACGAGGCCACGCCCGAACTCGAGGCGCTTTTCGACGGAGGGACCGGTTTCGTGGAGGGTCCCGTTGCCGATCGCTGGGGTTCGTGGGTTTCCGCCATCGT
This sequence comes from Candidatus Hydrogenedentota bacterium, assembly GCA_035450225.1. Taxonomy (NCBI): domain Bacteria; kingdom Pseudomonadati; phylum Candidatus Hydrogenedentota; species Candidatus Hydrogenedentota bacterium. The sequence goes on along the minus strand of DAOTMJ010000028.1, from coordinate 42,239 downwards.
GCCGATGCGGACCCCGGATACCGGACGTGTCGCCGCCGTGTTCGGCATGGACATTTCCAGCGCGGCGTGGGAACGCGAGGTCGTCCGGCAGCGTGCAAACGGCATCATCATTACACTTTTGTTCTTATTGTTGACGGTAAGTTACATTCTGGCCGCGCAATATTCGCGCGATGTCACCTTGCGGACCGCCGCTTCAGAACGGGTTCACCGGACGCTGGTGGACGGTTCTCCCAACGGTATCCTGCTGCTGGATCAGGACAGCCGAATCGCCCGCATCAACGACGCAATGATGTCGAAAATGGGCTGGCGCGACGAGGATTTCACCGGGCGGTATTTTCTGTCGCTTTGGCCCGATTCCATCCGCGAGCAGGCGCATGCGGCCCTGGAACGGGCGCAGACCGGACGCCCGGCCTTCTTCGATGCCGAATGCGAACGCGCGGACAACGGCGCACGGGTGGTGTGGGAAATTTCGCTCAATCCGGTCGTGGATCACGATGCCCACGTCCGCCGCATAGTCTGCATCGCGAACGACGCGACCCAGCGCCATGAAGCCGAGGCGGCCCTGCGCGCCAGCGAGGAAAAATACCATACCCTTTTCGCAAGTTCCGCGGACGGGGTGCTGTTGATGAACGACGCCATTCTGGAATGCAACGAGCAGTTTTGCCGGATGCTGGCCTGTTCGCGGGACGACATCGTGGGTCATTCGCTGCTTGAATTTTCCCCGCCCACCCAGCCGGACGGGCGTCTTTCCGCCGGTTTGGCGCGTGAACGGGTGGATGCGGCCCGAAACGGCGAACCGCAGGTCTTCTACTGGCGGCATTGCCGCAAGGATGGATCGCTGCTGGATGTCGAAGTGTCGCTCAAGGCGATCCACATTGGTGGTCGTCGTGTCCTGCTGGCCGATGTGCGCGACATCACGGAGCGGCGCCGGACCGAGGAACGGCTGGCGAAAATCAACGCGTGTTTTTTAGACTTGGGAAGCGATGCGCAGGAAAATATCGCCCGTCTCACGGCGCTGTGCGGGGAACTGATGGACGCCTCGTGCGCCATGTATAACCACTTGGAAGACGGTCGTCTGTGTTCCATGTGCCAATGGAATCTTCCGGAGGATTTCCAATTCAACGATTCCGACGGGCATATCTGCAGCGATGTGATCCGGGACAACAGGGAAGAGGTCGTCGTGTTGCGCAATCTGCCGGAAACCCCCTATGCGGAGCACGAAACCAGCATCCGGCGCTACGGCCTGCAAACCTACGTCGGCAAGGCGGTGAAGTGCGGCGGCCGGGCGGTGGGCTCGCTGTGCGCGCTGTACCGGCGGGATTTCGAACCCGGCGAAATGGAAATCAGTACCCTCGGAATTGTCGCATCGGCCATCGGCATCGAGGAAGAGCGCTTGCAGATCCTGCGGACACTGACCGAGAGCGAGGAACGATACCGCGCGTTTGCCAATCATGTGCCGCTGCACCTTGCCGTAATGGATTCGGAGGGCCGGTTCACGCTGTGGAACCGGTATTCCGAAATCATGTTTGGATACACGGCGGAAGAGGCCGTGGGGCGCCTAAATCTGCGCGATTTGTTGTCCTCCCGCGAAGAGGCGAATCAAGTCATGGAGGATGCCGCGGCCCTTGGCATACACGACCGGGAAACCGTCATGCGGCGCAGGGATGGAATACAGTTTCCGGCCCATCTGGTCGTGGTGTCGCGTCGGCACTCCACGATCGCCGAGGCGGCCTTTTTCGTCTTTGCCGAAGACATCACCGAACGGAAACAGGCCGAAGAGGAACTCCGCAAGGCCAAAAACGACGCGGAAGCGGCCAACAAGGATCTGGAAGCCGCGATCGAACGCGCGAACCGGCTCGCGTTCGATGCCGACATGGCCAACCGCGCCAAGAGCCAGTTTCTGGCCACCATGAGCCACGAAATCCGCACGCCGATGAACGCCATCATCGGCATGACGGGCTTGCTGCTTGACACGAAACTCGACGCGGAACAGCGCGAATTCCTCGAAATCGTGCGCAGCGCCGCCGACTCGCTGCTGGCCCTGATCAACGACATCTTGGACTTTTCAAAGGTCGAGGCGGGCCGGCTCGATCTCGAAACGCTCGATTTCGATCTTCGCGCGACCATCGAGGACACAATGGATATGCTCGCGATCAAGGCCCATGAAAAGGGCTTGGAGTTTGCCTGCCTGATCCATCACGATGTGCCGGCGCTTTTACGGGGGGATCCGGGGCGAATCCGGCAGATCCTGATAAACCTTTGCAACAACGCCATCAAGTTTACCCGGGAGGGCGAAGTCTTGGTGCGGGTAACGGTTGTCGCGGAAACGGAATCGCAGGCTACCCTGCGCGTCGCAGTCACCGACACAGGCATCGGCATTCCCCAAGATCGCATGGATAAATTGTTCCAGTTATTCTCGCAACTCGATGCCTCCACCACGCGCAAATACGGCGGCACCGGGCTTGGACTGGCGATCTCGAAAAAACTCGTGGAACTCATGGGCGGAAAGATCGGCGTCGAAAGCAAGGAAGGGGAAGGATCCACTTTCTGGTTCACGATCGTGCTTGAAAAACAACCCGCGGGCACACGGCTGCCGGTGCGCGACAACAGCGCGCTGGCGGGGCAGCGCATCCTGATTGTGGACGACAACGCCACGAACCGGCTGGTGTTTCGCGAACAACTGCGTTCTTACGGATGCGTGCCGGATGAAGCCGCGGGCGGCAAGGAAGCCTTGGCCAAATTGGAGGAGGCCGCCGCGCGCCATGCGCCGTACGCGGCGGTGCTGGTGGACTTGCTGATGCCGGACATGGACGGCATTGAATTGGGCCGCACGATCAAGGCCATTCCGGCCCTTGCGAACACCCTGCTTATCATGGTGACGTCCCGCGGCCAGCGTGGTGACGCCAAGGCCTCGAAAAATATCGGCTTTGCCGGCTTTCTGACGAAACCCGTCCGCACCGAACATCTGCGGGACTGTCTGGCCATGGTCTTGAACCGCGGGGCGGAACCGGCGATTTCCGGTGACGCGCCAATCATTACACGTCATCTCGTGTCGGAAGAGCGGCGCCGAATCCGGATTCTGTTGGCCGAGGACAACGTGACCAACCAGAAGGTGGCGTTGCGCATCCTTGAAAAGCGCGGATACCGGGCCGATGCGGTGGCCGACGGCAAAGAGGCCGTGGCCGCGTATGCTTCGGTCCCCTACGACATCATCCTGATGGACGTCGAAATGCCGGAAATGGACGGGTTCGAGGCCACGGCGGTCATCCGGAAACGGGAAGAGGCCACGGGCCGCCATACGCCCATCATCGCCATGACGGCGCACGCGCTGACCGGCCAGCGCGAGAAATGTCTCGACGCGGGCATGGACGATTACGTGGCCAAACCCGTGCGTCCGGAGGAGTTGTTCGCCGCAATCGATCGCCAAATGGCCGCCGCGCATTCCGCCGGCGCCCTTGCGTCCAATGCTTCCGCGCCCGTTCAGGCCGGCGACGAACGGCCGCCCATCTTCGACGTGGCCGGCCTTGATATCCGGATGGGAGGCGATCAGGCTCTGATAAAAGAGATTGTCGAGGTGTTTCTGAACGATTTTCCGGACCAGATGGCCCGATTCCTTCAGGCATTGCAGGACAAGGATCAAGCCCTGGCGCACCGGCAAGTGCATTCCATACGGGGCGCGGCGGCCAGCGTCGGCGCGGAACGGCTGCGCGCGTTGGCGTTGCAGGCAGAGGATGGCGTACGCGCCGGCGTGTTCGACGAAACGTTGGCGATAGCCGGAAAAATGGAACCGGCCTTTGCGGAATTTCGGGCCGAGTTGTCCCGTTTGGGATTCGTGTCCGATACCGGCGCAGCGAGTGGATGAAAGGATAATCGGCCCATGAAAGTGCTGATAGCCGAAGACGACGCCACCTCCCGGCGCGTTCTTGAAGTCTTGTTGCAAAAATCGGGGTATGAGGTGGAGGTGACCCACGACGGCGCCGAGGCGTTGAGCCGCCTGCGCATGCCCGGCGCGCCCGACATCGCCATTCTCGACTGGATGATGCCCGAAATGGACGGCGTCGAGATCTGCCGGCAATTGCGCGCCCACGAGCCCACCGTGCCCCGGTATCTGATTCTCTTGACAGCCAAGGGAAAAACGGAGGAAGTCGTGGAGGGTCTCACTTCCGGCGCGGACGATTATGTGACGAAGCCGTTCGAGCGAAAGGAACTGCTTGCACGGCTCAAGGTTGGCGAGCGCATCATCACGCTGCAAAAGGACATCATCGCGGCGCGCGAGGAATTGCGCATCCTCGCGACGCAGGATTCGCTGACGGCCACATGGAACCGCCGCGTCATTCTCGATCATGTCGGGCAGGAACTCACCCGAGCCCAGCGCAAGCGGTCGAGCCTCAGCCTCGCTATGGTTGACCTGGATCACTTCAAGCGGATCAACGACCATTACGGCCACTTGGGAGGGGATGAAGTGCTGCGCGAGGTAAGCCGCCGCCTGTCGGCCTCGTTGCGGCCTTACGACGCGGTCGGGCGCTTCGGCGGCGAGGAGTTTCTGGTGGTCATGGCCGAATGCGGCGAGGCGGAGGCGCGATCCGTCGGCGAGCGCCTGCGGACCTGTGTGTCTGAAACGCCGATCCAGTGGGAAACGCACGCGATAGAGGTCACCATCAGTGTCGGCGTGGCCACGGCGGGCGATACCAGCGGCCTCACCGTCGAAAATCTGATTCGCCTGGCCGATGACGCCCTGTACCGCGCCAAGAGCGCCGGGCGCAACCGCGTCGAATACCTAGGCATGGAATAGGAGGCATCCAAATGGCCGATGGGACCAGCCCGCCGGAAACACCGGCATGCCGCGTGCTGGTGGCCGACGACGACCTCACCTCGCGCACGATCCTCCTGCAACTGTTGCGCAAGTGGGGGTACGAGACGGTTTCCGCCGCCGATGGCGACGAGGCGTGGAATATCCTTCAGACGGAGGGGGCGCCGTCGCTGTTGCTGCTGGATTGGATGATGCCCGGCAAGGACGGCGAGACGCTATGCCGCATGATCCGGCAGCGCCCCGAAACCCGCTATATCATCCTGATTACGTCGAAAGATCGCACCGAAGACATCGTCAAGGGTCTCGAAGCCGGGGCGGACGAATACATCGTAAAGCCGTTCGATAAGGACGAACTCCGCGCGCGCATCCGCGCGGGGGGGCGGATACTCGGCCTCGAACTCGCCCTTCGGCGGCGTGTCGCCGAACTCGAAACGGCGATCGCGGAAATCGAAACGCTGCGCGGCATGCTGCCGATTTGTTCCTACTGCAAACGGGTGCGCAACGACAGCAATTACTGGCAGGACATCGAGAGTTATATCGCCGCTCACTCGGCGACGACGTTTTCGCACGGTGTCTGCCCCGAATGTTACGCGAAAATCGTGCAGCCCGAACTCGACGCGCTCAAGGCCGAAAGGCAAAACAAGAAAGGCGCCGGCCATGCCCATTAGTCCGTTGCGTTGGGAAGAAGGCGAGTTGTTTCTGCTGGATCAGACGCGGCTGCCGGAAGCGTGCGTCGAGATCAACCCGCGCACGCTGGAGTCGGTGCGCGAGGCGATCCGCGCGCTGCGGGTCCGCGGCGCGCCGGCCATCGGATTGTGCGCGGCGTTCGGCGTGCTGGTCGGTGTGCGCGAAAAGGCCCCACGGACGGTTGCCGGGGCCGTTCGGGCTGCGCATGAATCCGCCGCGTTCTTGGCCACGGCGCGTCCGACGGCGGTCAACCTGTTCAAGTCGCTGGACGAGATGAAGGCCGTGGCCGACGCGGCCGCGAACGAGCGAACAGTCGAGGCGTTCGCGGCGCGCATGGAAGCGGCGGCGTTGCGGATGCTGGACGAGGACCTTGCCATCGGGCGCGCCATCGGCGAATGCGGCGCGCCGCTGATCCACGACGGCGACGGCGTGCTGACGCATTGCAACGCGGGCGCGCTGGCCACGGGCGGCTACGGCACGGCGCTGGCCGTCGTGTACCGCGCGCATGAGGCGGGCACGCGGTTTCAGGTGTATGCGGACGAGACGCGGCCTTTGCTGCAGGGCGCGCGGTTGACGGTATGGGAACTGGCGCAAGCAGGCATTGACGTGACGCTCATCTGCGACAACATGGCGGCGCAGATCATGCGCGAGGGGCGCGTGCAACTGGCCGTCGTCGGCGCGGACCGCATCGCGGCCAACGGCGACACCGCGAACAAAATCGGCACCTACGGCGTCGCGCTGCTGTGCCGCGCGCACGGCATCCCGTTTTACGTGGCCGCGCCGATCAGCACCATTGACCCCGCCACCCCGCGCGGGGACGACATCCCCATCGAGCAACGCGCGCCGGAAGAAATCACCGAAGGCTTCGGTAGGCGCACCGCCCCGGAAGGCGTCAAGGTCTACAATCCCGCGTTCGACGTCACGCCCGCCGGACTGATCGCGGGCATCATCACCGAGCGCGGCATCCTCCGCCCGCCCTACGAGGCCTCGATTGCCGGCGCGTTGAAACCGTTGTGAATACGCGGGACAGGCGGTCCAGCCTGTCCATCGGATCCGAAAAATGAAATCGGCGCCATCAGCGTATTTCAGGAAACCAAGTCAAGGGGATGCGAAATAAGCGAATTCTGTACCTTTTCCGGCTGTCTCGGAATGGCCTAACTTCAAGAAATAGACCGGATTGCATGGACTTCTTTGTTGACACGCGGGGTTTTGTATGCTATAAGAACGCTGGAGCATTGTGCGGGGTTCGCGACGGAAGAGGTGTATCCGAAACGGGCCCATGGCCGAAGAGACAGGAGGAGTCACGCGCGCGATCGGGCAAAGGCCTCGCATCGGGACATGGACGCCGTTCCGGCGAAGGAACGGTTTCGATGCTGTGGCGTATTGTCTTTGCGCGGTGAGGCCGCGTGAACGCTGTTTCGGTTTGACGGTGGCAGTAGAGGACCTCGTGTTGTTTGCACGGGAGCATTTGGGTGCACGGAGGATCGCGCCGGCGCGGAACGATTCCGCGGCGGGCGGTTTGGGCGCGGCTTGCGCCCGTTCGATGGCATAGCCGGAGGTAGGGAACGTGAGAACACATTACGGCGTTATCCTGGGAATCGGGCTGGCGGTTTTCCTTGTGGCGGGCGGGTTGACGTTCTGGGATTGCGCGCGCCACGAAGTGTCGGCGGCCACGCCCGGCCCCGCCGCCGCCGCCGTCGCATCCGCCGCGCCCGCCGCGCTGCCCAACGCGGCGACGTCCCTCGCTACTGCGTCCTTGGGTAAAATGGCCGTCATGCAAACCGCGAAAGCCGCCGATTGCGCAACGGATCTTTACCGTATAAATGTAGATCCTCAAAGCGGACCTGCTCCTCTGACCGTGACATTTACTGTTGATCCGGATCCTCTAACGTGCCCTGATGTTCCTTTTTCCACAAAAGAATGGACCTTTGTGGTTTATGAGGTTGTTCGTGAAGAGGGTGAAGAGGGTTTTATAACTAATTGGGTTGAGGTTGGCCCTTCCTATTATCAAGTAAACGATAATAAGGTAACGCTTCTGAAACCGTTGGAATATAAAATTACTGTTTCGTTGAAAATTGAATTTGACAACATTCTTATTCCGCGACGTGTTGGGCCTCAGACATTTTCTTTCAATGTTTCAAACCCGCAAAGTGGTGAAGAACCGTCTCCAGCCAAATTCGAAGTCAAATCGTTGATTCCGGATACGCAGGGTTTGGTGCCGATGCAGGACTGGGCACTGCTTTTTCAGTTCAATCTCAGTTACTCCAAGAAAAAGCCCGCGCCGCGATGCCTGGTGGAATTGTATTTTGCGATTATTGGAGATCCCCATGCCGCTGATCGCGCTTACTCGGTCTGCCGCGGCCCACTTCAGGATGAAATTTACCAGATTGCCATTTTCCGCGATCATGGGCCGATAGTGGACGGATACGAGGAGCCGGACGGCAAACTGCAATTGGATCCTTCGCAACCCTACTATGATGGGGAACCGCTTTACCTCATGGACGCCCGGGGCCGGGGGATGGACGGTGTTCAATACGACGTGGACGGCGACGATACCGATCTGGTGTACGACCTCAACCTGTACAACGCCGGGGCAACGCCTCGCACCTGCGACACCATGCCCACGGCCGGGCCGGAGAAAGGCCGCGGCTACCTTGTGGCGATCCGCACTAGTTCCCTTTGGCAGACGGGGACGGGACTCAGCGTGATTGTGGCGCGTCCGCCCAGTTGGGGGCCGTTCGGCGGGCAACTGCCCATGCAAGATATTTTCGATCGGGTCAGTTGCATCCCGGTGGGTGTGCCATTCGGGTCAAACGGTCCGGTGGACTCGTACAGTCCCGATTTCAAAAAGGGCGACAGTCTTGTTCCGGATGAAGCCTATAGCTCCAGTTTCAACGTTGTGGACATCACCGGATCGTTGGGCGTCAGTTATCATCCAGAGGTAGACGCGAACGCATGGGCGTGGCCGAGCAAATTGTATTCCCCCGTCAATGAACATGCCCGGCCGCGATGGGATTCGTTGACCAACACCATTGACATGGGCTTGGGCGAATGGCTGGATTTGCGGCGGCTGTTTTCGCTGGAGACATGGGTGGCGGTGCTTGGCATCAACGCACACGGGCCGGGGACCATTTTACCCTCCGAAATCAATCTTGTTTTTACCGATATCGGTGCGGATCCGTATGGGCCGGAAGGCAACGGCGGTTTCAATCCGCGGCAGATGCTGGATACGAATGTATCCGACAGCACACAGCCCCTGGATCCGAATCCTCTTTTTGGTTTGGATTATGCCTTCAACGGCGTCTGGTTATGGCACGACACGAACAACAACATCGTGTTCGATCCCCCGGTGGCTTCAACCACCGGCGCGACCTGCAACGGCGACTATCCGATGTATCCCGGCGCATATGGACCGATCAACCAGGCCGTGCGGGGCTTGTCCGAATGGGAGTATTTCCCGTTCCCGCCGGGCGGCGGCGATCCGTGGTGGAAGATCAAACTCAAGTTCGACCATGGACGCCGGCGCAGCACCATGGATGCGACGCCCACCGGTTATCTCGAACCGACCCCGGAAACTTCCGACACAATACTAGCCCGGGAATGGGTGGATTATTTTGTCGTGTTCCGCGCGGACAGCGGATACCGGGACTCGTCCACTTCCCCGCAGCGAGAAGACGGCGTGGGCATGCGTTTGGGCGCGGATTTCCGGGTGTTCATCGAGCCCCGGCATTGGAACGACCGGGCCGGCCATTGGGACGGCGGCATTCAATTTTCGGGATCGTACATGGGCGCCGGCATGGATTACTGGCAGGACGATCCCGTGTATGAATACCCGGTGCAAAATTACACCCTTCCCTACATGCCGTACACGCCGCACTTGACGGATCTTCAGTCTTTCGATCCCAACGGCGTTTTGCCGTGGTGGCCCGAGCGGACCAACAACCAGTATGTGGTCAAGCCGCTTCGCGGCGGGTTGGAAGTCCACGATCTCGTCATGACCTTCAACTCGGACAACCTGTACGCCAAACAGACGTACATTGATTTCATAGATTCCTATTTGAACACCTGCTCACATTATTACAATGATGAATATTCCAGAATACTGGACATGTGGATCGATCCGTTTACGGTCATGCGGCTGCATTTCCTGACGTCCGTATTCCCCTATTTCCAACCCTCGTACGGCATTACCTACACGGCCGGCATCGTGGCGCCTTATTTGGGCGATGCCAATGGCGGATTCCAGTACGCGTTCGAAAGCGTGCCTTTCTTCAATGCCAGCCTCGAATTTCCGCTGTCGCAATTCTACAAGACGCCTCATCCACAGCCGACGTTGCCCATTTATGAAAATTGGCCGGGCAATCCGGACTTGGGCGGGGTGACGTTTGGAACGAACGAAACGGTGGCGACGGGCACGCTTGGAACCTGTCACTTCTACAGCACGGGATCGGACCCCGCGACACCCAGCGACGATATTTATGTGTTCGACGTGCCGGACGCCGCATGGCCGTTCAACGCCTACGCCGGATACTGGCTTATTGATCAATACAACGCCAAGTTCCGCATTGCCGGCAACTCGGCCACCCAGTTGTTCCTGCTCCGCGCCGGAACGGACGTCGAATACAAGATCAGCAACACGCCTCCCACGTATGAAACCCGGCATGTGCCCGGCGTCGCGGACGGCCCGTGGGCCATTGCGCGTTTTGCCTTGCAGCCGGCGACCTATCCCCGGGCCACCGATTGGTCCGCCGGACTGGATCCGAAGGATCCGAATTTCCTCGGCGTGCAGCCGGCCGGAGGCCGCGCGGCGCGTCTGCTGATACAGCGCACCGATCCCTATAGCCCGACCGACGCGGCCAGCACGTCGGCCATTACCAATTCGCGCGTGACCGGCATGCTGGGCATCAACCTGTGCGGCGCGGACGATCCCGTGACCAATCTGTACAGCGAGATGTCCCTGCAAAGCGTGACCGTGGCGTTCTGGGGTCCGGAACTGGATCCGCGGACGGATTTCCTCCCGCTGGATTCGTCCGGCACCCTGCCGATGTCCGGGGTATTGCTGGTCGAAGATGCGAGCCACGATGGCGTGCTGAACGTGGGCGATTATCCGGTTCCGCTGAAAGACTGTGCGTGGGGCAGCGCACCTGAACCCATTGACTTGGACGGCGACGGCGCCGCGGACGACCTCAACGGCGACGGCGTCGCGGATACATCCGATTATGCGTGGGTGTTGAAACTGACGCCGGCCAATACATGGACCATTCCACACACGGACAAGTCGGGATCGAGTGCGCTCAAGTCCAACGACGGCAATGGCGTGGTGGCCGAACGGAAGGATCCGTATTCGGACGAAACCATCCAGACCATCGAGGAATCCCATTGGGCCGCGAAGATGGATCCGTCCAAAAGCGCGGCCAAGGCGCTGCCCGTGAACGGCAATTCGGGCGACGATTTGTTCGTCACGGTGCGGGCGTCGCATAGCATCGCGCGGTTCAAGCAGTTCCGGGCGATGATTCCGGCCTCGTTGCCGTCGCGCAATCCGCCCGACGCGCGGATCGCGGGCGTTCGCATCACGCCCCCGCCGTATTTCCAGCCCGATTCCAATCTCAAACTCAGTCCCGACGAGGGGCCGGTGCAGGATTTCTTCGGCCACGACATGATGGAAACCAACGTCGCCGTGGATATCGTGAATCTGACGGCCTCGGGACAGAAGATCAAGCCCGGCGGCCCCTCGCTGGCCGCGCTGGGACTCGACATTTCGACCAACCGCGACAACGTGTCGAACCCGAACGATCCGAAGAACGCCACGATCTACAAGGCGGACAACGGCGTTTCCGTGTCGCCCACGCAATACAGCACCCCCGGCAAGACGTGGACCCCCGATGTCATCGGCAACTGGCTGATCGGCATGTCCGCCGAAGAGGGCGTCAAGCGCCTCGAAAGTTACGAGATCGTGGGCGCCAACGGCAGCACGCTGACGCTCCGCGCCGGTTCGCCGGCGGCGGGCAAGTTCCGGATTGTCAGGGACCCGACGTTCCTCGAACAGGTGATTGTCGAAATTTACGACGATTCCGGATCGGGCCTGTTCAACCTTCAGAACGATTTGAAGCCGCTCGACAAGAATCAGACGCAAAGTGGCATTGCCATCTACCGCGACAACGACTGGGATCCGAACAACAGCAATGGCAAATTCGATGAAAACATTGATATTCCGTTGACGCTGGATCAGGAGCCGGTGTATATCGGCCTTGCCGGCCAGCCGCAGATGATCAAGTTCGTGTTTTCATCGCCCGGGACGGACGATCTGGCGGTAGACGGCCCGAAACTGCTGGCCAATCAACCGCGCCTGCGGCAGTGGGCGCCCGATTCCTTCGGACTCGCGCCGACGGATCCCGAAACCGGCCCCGACTTCTTCGTGGTCATTCGCGCATCGAAGCAGATGGATGCCGGCGACAAATTCCGGGTGGGCATCGTTTCGTGGGGTCCGGCCACGCCGACCGAACCCGATCCGGACCAATTCCCGTCGCCGCTGCAATGGCCGGGCGGCCAAGTGAACCCGAACGAGTGGAAGATCTTCAGCGAATTCCCGTGGAGTTCGCGCGCGCTCGGATTCATCACCTTCTTCAAGAATCCGCAACCCTATTACTCATGGACGTACGATCACGAAAAGAGAAAGGTCGTTGCGCACGCCGAGGTGGATCATAGCCAGGATCCGCTGCCCGGCAAGGACTACAACAGCACGGCCACGCCCAATCCCGGCGTCAGCGATGTGCACAAGTACCGCTACTGGATTCGTACGACGGCCAACAAGTTCGGGCGGACCTATGCCGTTACCGCGCTGGCGCCTCCGGTTGTGGACTTCACGGCCAGTTTCACGCGGCGCGCGCCGGGCGAATCCATTACGTTCGTGAGCCTGTCCACGGGCACGATCGTAAACTACATCTGGAACTTCGGCGACGGCCAGACCGCCACCACCACCTCCGGCCAGGTCACGCACAGTTACGCGTCGCCGGGCAAGTACACCGTCTCGCTGACCGTGGTGGACAACACAGGGTCGTCGGATTCGGTGACGAAGACGGACTACATCCAGATACTGGCGGCGCCCTTCGCCAATTTCGAGGGATCCCCGCGGATCGGCGCCGCGCCGCTCACCGTCCAGTTCACGGACCTCTCCGTCGGCACGCCCGACAACCCCGCGTCCTCCTACGTGTGGGATTTCGGCGACGGCACGGCCGTGAGCACGCTCCGGTCGCCCAAACATACCTATACCACGTCGGGCATCTTTGCGGTCACCCTGACCACGACCTTCCGCGACAACACGTCCGACACAATCCGGGCGGAGAACTATATTCTGGTGCGTCCGGGCGGCGGCGAGGGCGAAGGTGAAGGCGAGGGCGAAGGCGAAGGTGAAGGCGAGGGCGAGGGCGAAGGCGAAGTGAATTGCACCTTCATTGCGCCGCAGGATTATCCGACAGCCAGCCTGACGTTTACCGACGGCATCAAGAGCAAGGATAAAAGCGCCCTGTTGCCCCTGACCGACTGGGTTCCGCTGATCGCGTTCACGATGAATTGGGACAGCGCGGACAAGCCCGCGCCACGCTATCTTCAGACCCTGACCTATACCATTCGGGCGGATCCCCGTTCGAGCGAGGATCTCGGCTACGACAACGTGGACGGGCCGGCGGCGTCCGATCTCCTCGAATTCGGCATTTTCAAGGAATTCGGCAAGAAGGAAGACCGCAACGGCGTGTTGGACGAAAAGGACGCGCCCCTCGGCATCTATTGGGACAACCGCGGATCGCCCGTGGGCCGTCTCGTGGCCAATTACCAGGGATACCTCGTCTATCAGTTGGACTTCATCGGATCGGGCACCCTCGAGGATCCGGAATTTCCGGTCACGAGTTCGTCGCCCGACGATCCCGCCTCCTACATTATCGCGGTCCGCACCTCGGCGACGTGGCGGTCGGGCCTGAGCCTCGGCTATACCGTGGATTACGCCCGCATGTGCCCCTATCCGATCAAGATCGACCAGGGCAAAGTCTCGGTGCTCGACAAGTATTCGCCCGATTTCTCCACGGGCAATACGCTCGACGAAAAGATCGGCTATTCGTCCAGTTTCGCCGTGTGGGACGTTACGGGCGGCCCGTGGCCCGCGTGGAACAACCGGTTCATCAACGCGTGGACGTGGCCGTACCGCATGTACACGCCCATGGCCGAACACTCCCGCCCGCGGTGGGACGTGCCCGGCACGCTATTCAACCTCGTTTCCGGCGAATACCTCGACATCCGCAAGCTGATGCCGCTCGAACAGTGGATACCGCTTATCGGCATCAACCTACATTCGGTCTGGCCGCCCTATATTCCCGGCGCCACCGAGCACGAGCGCTGGGGAATCGTCGAAGGCGAAACGATCAACTGGTTTGCCCAGCTTCAGGAAGTCAATGTGGTCTTCACCGATATCGGCGCGGATCCGTACGGCGAGCCGGGCAACGGCGGCCTGAACGCCCCCGAAGGCTTCGACCCGATGCGCAACAATACCGACCAGATGGTAATCGTGGACCATCCCGTAGGCTACGATTTCGCCTTCAACGGCGTGTGGATTTGGCAGGACACCAACGGCAACGGCATGTTCGATCCGCCCACGCCGGATTCGGCCGGCGGCGTAACCCTCACCGACAAGCCCATGTGGCCCGCATCGTTCGTCAGCCTCATAGACATGGGGTTGAATTCGTTTGCCGATTCGGTGATGTGGGAATGGGTGCCGTTCCCGCCGGGCGGCGGCGATCCGTGGTGGAAGATCCGCCTGCGCACGATGTTCGGCGCACGGCGCTGGACCAGCGACGACAAGTACGGCGGCATGGTGCCGCAGGTGCCCGACGGCACGTTTACCAGCATGTACAAAAACGATTACTTCATCGTTTGCCGGGCGGACAGCGGCTACGAAGACATCAGCGTGGCCCCGCCCGACGGCACCGGCATGAATCCGGGCGCGGACTTCCGTTGCTTCATCGAACCGCGCCGGTACGACCCGTTGAAAGGCGGATACACCGGCGGCATCTATGTGGACAGCCAGATTCCGGCCGATATCACCTCCCTGCAGAACTGGCAGGACGATGCGCGGTGCGAGGCGGACGAACCGTGGTGGCCGCAGCGCACGCTCGTCGCGGACAACACCAAACCGGTCCGCTTCAACCTCGATGTCCACGACTACGTCATGACCTACGAGTCGAACAACCGCTACGCCTACCAGACGTATTTCTATCATGGCGACGGCGACTTCGGCGTGTCCATCCCCAGCACCGGCGTTCGTCTGTCCGGCACCGCCACCGATTACACCTTCCTGGGCGGCTACCAATTCTGGTTCGACCGCTGGATGGATCCGATGGCGGCCCGCATGATGCAGTATTACAACCTGCACAGCATCGGGGTCGCGCCGTGGAACCCGATTACGTGGAGTTGGACCTACAACAATGTCCACGTGGCGGCCGACGACCAGAACGGCGCGGGACAGTTCGCGTATGAGACCGTGCCGTTCTTCAACCCGTATGTGGACGAACCGCCGCACGGACCCCGGTCGAACGCGTATCCGTATCCGGCCCAACAGCCGTTGCTGCCGGAGTACGGCACGTGGCCGGGCGGGCTTGAACCGGGCCAGTATCCACGCGCGAGCGATTGGCCGCAGACCTACCGGAAGGCCCGGCTGCTGCACCAACATGTGGACATCTGCAGCGGCCCGACGCCGATGCTTGGATTCAACTTCGTCGGCACGGACGACCTCATCACGAACGCCATCAACAAGATGTATCTGCGGAGCATCACGGTTGCGTTCTGGGGGCCCAACTTCGATCCGTCGAAATTGCTCGCCCTCGATGTGGACGGTGTGTCGCCTGAATCCGGCGTGCTGCTGCTGGAAGACTCCGACAACGACGGGCTTTTCCTCGCGACCCCGTTCGATGAGGGCGCGGATTTCGTGTCCGGCAACCAGAAGGCGCTGCCGTTGAGCGAATTGCGCTGGCCCGCGGCGTCCGAACCGATCGACCTCGACGGCGACGGCGTGGCGGACGACATGAACGGCGACGGAAAAGTGGACAAAGCCGACTATGCGTGGGTTTTGACGTTGCAGCCCAAGCAACAGTGGCCATTGCCCACACAGGACGAGACGTCGTCGTTCAGCGTGCTCATCCCCGATTTCGAGAAGGACGCCGGCGCCGCCAAAGCGGCGCCCGCCCCGCGCAAGGACACGGAGCCGCAACTGGTTGACGCGGCGGAGATGTTCGGCGGACCGGCCAAGGCGGCCTCATCCGTCAATACGGACAACTTCGGCGACGACCTCTTCATGGTCGTTCGGACGTCGGATCAATTGGGCCGCTTCGAGGGATTCCGGGCCGTGGTTCCCGCCACCTTGCCTGCACGGCCGCAAGGTCAGCGCGAGGCCGGCATCCAGTTCTCGCCGAAATCCCCGACCAGTCCCGGCGCCTTCGAAAAATTCAACCCCGACGAAGGTCCGGTGCAGGAGTATTACGGGTTCGACATGCTCGAAGGCAACGTCGCGGTAAAACTGACCGACATGACCAACCGTCCGAGCAAGATCACGCAGGGCGGCCCGCCGATGCCCTTCATCGGCATTGACGTTTCAACGAACGGCGCGAGCAAGACCGTGGATTCCGGAACCTCCGGCGGTTCCGGCGCGGACAAAGCGTTTATCGTCGCGGGACGCAACTGGGCGGCCAATGCCCACAAGGGTTGTTTCCTGATTGACAGCCGCTACGAGGCCTACGAGATTCTCGGAAACACGAACAACAAACTGACCCTGCGCAGCGGCCGCCCGCGCGACGGCGCGTGGCGCATCGTGCAGGATCCCTCGTTCCTCGAACAGGTCATCGTCGAGTTCTACACGGGATCGAACCAGACCGCCGGCGAAGGCGAGGGCGAAGGCGAAGGTGAAGTGTGGCCTTCGGACTTCAATCTTTCGCGCGACCTGCTGCCGTTGAGCATCGATCCGACGGTCAGCGGCGTGGCGATCTACCGCGACAACGATCTCGATCCGCGCAACCGAAACGGCATTTTCGACGCGGACATTGATATTCCGGTCGCGCTCGACGCGCCGCCCACGCTCGTGGGTCTTTCCGGACAGCCCGAAACCCAGGTCAAATTCCTGTTCTGCCAGCCCGGCACGGACGATTGGCCGCAATCGCTGGCCAGCCAGCCGCGCAATCGCCAGTGGGTGCCGGATACTTTCGGCATCCGGAGCGGCGCGGCGGAAGAAGGCCCCGACTTCTTCGTGGTGGTGCGCGCTTCCAGCCGCATCCCCGAGGACGAAACGTTTGCCGCCGCGATCGTGTCTTGGGGTCCGAACACGCCGACCGAACCGGATCCCGATTCGTTCCTTGTGACGGGCGCGCCGGCGCGGCCCACCGACGAGGCGGCGCTGTTCAGCGAGTTCCCGTGGGCGTCCCGCGGGCTTGGATTCATCACCTTCTTCCAGAATCCGCCCGTCAATTACTATCTGGAAGGCGGCAAGGCGCGCCAGGAACCGGACGCGAGCGGGTTCAACTGGCTCCGTTCGAGCACGAGCCGCAAATTCAAGACCCGTCTCGTCACGGCGCAGAAGCCGTTGATAGGACCGTATTCACTCGTGATTGACAGCGTGACGCAGTCGCGGCTGCCGTCGGTTATCACGCCGCCCGCCACCTTCGATCTCGTTATCAAGGGCACGGGTTTCGGATCCGCGCCGATGGTTTCGATCGGCGGATACGCGGTGACCGTGAAGAGCGCGGACAACACCTCGATAGCGGTCTCCCTGCGAAATGTGGCCGGGCTGACGCCGGTGAATCCCGCGGTGCTTATCGTGCGCAACACGGTGACCGGCGATGAACGCAGCCGCGACGATCTCTTCTATGTCGAGGAAACCGCGGCCCAGACCGGCCCACGCATCACCAACGTCGTTCCCGCCCGCGGAAGCCGGGCCGTGTTTCCCGTGACCATTTACGGAAGAAACTTCACGAATATCAACGATCTCGAAGTCTTGTTCGGCGAAACCCGCATGCCGATTGAATCGGCCACCTCGACCATGATCCGGGTGGGATTCCCCGTCAGTGGATTCCCCGCGACCGGGCCGATGGACGTTACCGTGCGGAACCTCGAACCCAATTCGCTCAAGGGTCTCGAAGCCGTCGCGACCAACGCGTTCTATTATGTGGACAATCCCCACGGCCCCTGCTTCATTGCCACGGCGGCCTATGGAACGCCGCTCGAACGGCGGCTGGACGTGTTCCGCGCGTTCCGCGACGAGGCCTTGCTCGGAACCTTCGCGGGCAGCGCGCTGGTCGAGGGGTATTATGCGGCAAGCCCGGCGCTGGCGGATGTCGTGGCGCGGCACGCGGCGCTGGCCGGCGCTGTTCGGTGTGTCTTGACGCCGTTGGCGTGGGCCATGGCCCATCCGTGGCCGGTCATGATGCTTTTGGCGGTGGGCGCGGGCGGTTGCGTCCTCCGGCGCCGGAGGCGGACCCTGTGATGTTCGGACCGCCGCGGCGCAGGCGCGCGGCGGCCTCCCAATAGGAAAGGAGCTCGGTTTGTGAGAGCGACAGTGCGGCGACTGGCATGTGTGGGGCTGTGCGCGGCGGCGGTGATCGCCGCGGCGCCGGCGGCGGAGGCCTTCTTCCCCTTGGGCGGATACAATGCGTACCTCCAACTCCGGCTGGCGCGCTGGAGTTGGCCCGCCTTCAACGACGCCAACAACGACGGCGATCTGATCGGCAACAACGAGGGCCTCGAAATTTTCATCGCGGGCGGCGCGACCGGCTTTACCGACGACGAGCAGGCCATCGTCCGGCAAGCCTTCGATGTCTGGCAGAAAGTGCCCACCAGCTACGTCCATTTCATGTTCAAGGGCCCGATTGCCGACCCCATTCCGCTGGGCGCGGGATCCGTCAATTTCATGAACACCGTTTCGATTCAGGCCGGCCTGCCTTTTGTGGGCGCGGGCATCGGCCTGCCCTCCGCCACGGCCATCACCTACGTGGTGGACGACGGCGTGGTCCCTCCGGCGCTGGGAACCTACGGGTATTGGTATAGCGGCGAAATCGTCGAGGCCGACATTGTGGTGGACAGCACCCAGGTGCGCGTTGTCACGCCCGGCGTGAAACCCCTCTTCGATTTGCAGGCCTGTGTGGCGCACGAGGTCGGTGTCATGCTCGGTTTGATGGCCACCCCCTTGAACAACCTCGAGGCCACCTCCCTCGCGGGGCAGACCGTCTTGCTGGAAAGCCCCGTCGTGGCCCTGCGCGACGCCACCAACACCCTTCGCCTCGCGGGGGCGACGCCGACCATGTTTCCGCTGCCTTTCTATGTGGAACTGGGGCAAGGCCAGTACATCAACGGCAACGGCGATCTTGCCCCGGACGATATCGCGGGCGTTTCCTTTCTGTATCCGCGCGGCAATCAAGACGCATTTTTTACCATTTCGCATGAGGCGCGGACCCAGACCCGCGCCAATTATCCCTCGGTGCCCCTGCGTGGGGCCCATATCGTCGCATGGTGCGACGTGGACAACGATCCGAATACCAGCCGCGTCCCCCTGTTCAGCACCATGACGGGGCTCTATGAAATCCAGCCGATGCTGGGCGGCCGCTTCGACCTTTACGGCATGAGCAAAACCCTCGAAACCATCGGAGGCAAGGCCTTCGTGCCGACTTACACGCTGACCATGTCGCCGCTCAACGCGGGGACTCTCGAACGGCAATCAATTCCCGGCGGATCTTCCACGCTGTTCGCATCCATCATCGGCGCCATTGCTCAGATACCCATGACGGCCCCGTGGGATCAGTTCCAGTCCGAGGTCTTCCACGACGGCGAAAACATTTTTGACATCGCCAAGCACGATCTCGGAACGCCGCTCCATTTCGACCGCGTGCGCAACCAGGTGGTCAGCAGCGATACCGGAAAAATACTCGCCACGATGCTGCCGGGCCAAAAGCCGATGTTCGGCGACCGCAACGACGTGTGTCCGTTGAATCTGATTCCGACCGTGACCGCCACCACGACCACGAATACCACATTACGCGCATTGCGTGATGGATTTTTGATGAAAACCGCCGCGGGAAGCATGCTCGTGGATGTTTACTACCAGGTTGCGCCGGCCATGGCCCGGTACCTTCTGGGCCATGCCGCGGCGCTGGGCGCATGGCGCGCCGTCCTGCAGGGCGTGGAATGGTTGTTGGGCCATGCCGCATGGGCCGCGGGCGGTCTGACCGCGCTGGTTCTTTTGGCTTGGGGATGGCGCCGTCGCCGGAAAGCGGCCGCCGTCACCGCGATCCTGTTCTTGGCCGCATGCCTTGCCATGCCCGCCCATGCCACGGTAGCCTATTTGACGGACGAGGAAATGGTCGGCCTGTCCGATGCCATCGTGACCGGGAAGGTTACCTCGGTCGAAAGCAAGTGGATCGGAAACGGCATCGTGACCGATGTCATTATTTTGATTGAGAATGTGGTCAAGGGGCCCGTGAACAAAAACGGCGACCTCTATTTGCGCCTTGCGGGCGGACGCGTCGGTTCGGTCGTCACCAAGGTGTCCGAGTTGCCCGAATTCGCCAAGGATCAGGAAGTCGTACTGTATCTTCAGGAAAAACCCGGCGAGGGATATGTCGTTGTCGCGGGCAGCCGCGGCAAATTCGACGTCCTTGTGACGGCAACGGGCAACAAATACGTGACTGCCTCGACCCCGGAAGCCCGGGCTGCCATGACCGATACCCTCCGCAAGCAGGCCGATGGGAATAATCAAAAACTCTTCCGTGAAAACGATCCGCGCATTCCCCTCGACGCATATCTCGACTACCTTGGGGATATCGTTAAAAGTCAGAAAAGCGGGAAATAATATATCCTATCCTTTTCCCTTTGATGCGTTTTCGATGGCCGATGCCGAATTTCAATGGGGCTGCGGGGGGGAAGCCTGTTTTTTCCCCGTTTTCCCGTCAACGGCCAATTTGCGTAGGGGAACAAATTCGTTTATGCTGGCGGGAATACAACAGGGCATGTCGCCTTTTGGCAAGGGTTTATTGCGCGGCGGCGTCAACGCGTTTTGCCTGGCGGGCGTTTTACAGGAGAAACGGGATAGTGCGCATCCGCTTGGACACACCGCGGCCGCGGTGTGGTCGTGTGTCTTTGGTTCAGAGGTATAGATGCTGCGAGGGTTAGCGATACGCCGGGCGTTTGTGGCCGGGGAACGGCTGCTGGCGCTGGGCGTCATTCTGGGCGTGGCGGCGTGGTACGGGGATCTTCTCCGTTATCTGCCGCGCGGCAAGCCGTCCGTGGCCGCGGCCATACCGGTCGAGCCGGACAGCGCCGCGGGTTCGCTGGCGTTGCCGAAGGCGCGCACGGAATACGATGGCCTCGTGGCCAGCGGCCTGTTCGGCCCCGCGGCGGCGGCGGTTCAGGAGGCGCCTCCGCCGCCCCCGGAACCGGACGAGAAAGACACCGAACTGCGTTTGCAGTTATGCGGCACGGCGGCCACGTCGCCGAAGGACTTGTTCGCGACGGCGCTCATTCTCAACCAGGATAGCGGCAAGGTCGGCGCGTTCTTCGTGGGCCAGCAGGTTGTTGAAAACGTGACGCTCGAGGAGATCCATCCGAAAAAGGTCATTCTGTTCAACAAAAACGCGAACCGCCGCGAAGTGCTTCGCGCCGAAACCGCGGAAACCGGCCAAACGCAGATGGCGTCGCGCGCGCCGAAGCCTTCGGCGCCGCCTCCGCCTCCGCCGGGGCCGGGCAATCGCATCAACCTGAACAAGACGGAATTGATCCAGGAGGTGGTGACCAATTACGCGGACTTGGTGACCCAGGTCCGGCCGGAGTTGTATCGCGACGAGTCGGGCAATATCGCCGGCATCACCGCGAACAACATCGAATCGGTTCCCCTGGCGAAGACGCTGGACGTGCGTAACGGCGACATTCTCCAGACCGTGAACAACGAACCGATCGACAGCCAGGAAAAAATCATGGAGATTATCAATAAATACCGGAACTCGAACACGTTCCGTATTGGCATTCTGCGCGATGGGAAACCGATGGTCATCACTTACAAGCTGGACTGAGGGAACGCTATGAACAGGACCTCGCATTATCACGGGGCAAACGTGGCCATGCGCCGCTGCATACGATGGGCGGCTGTCGCGTTTGCGGCATGTCTTTGGATGGGTTGGACCCATGCGCAGGATCCGGCGGAGAATGTGGATGCCGCGCCGCCTCTGCACGATGCGGCGCCTGTCGAAGAGACCATGCCCCTGCCGCCGGAAGTTCATGTGCCGCCCGTCGAAGCGCCCGTCGAGGAGGACACCGAGATTGTCCAGCCCCAGGAACCGCCTGCTCCGCCGCCGCCCGCTCCGCCGCCGCGCGCGTTACCCGTGCGGCCCAAGCCCGTGCGACCGGCGATGAGGCCGAGCGAGATGCGCAATGCGATCCCGGCCATCCGCGGTTCGGGCCAGACCAAGGCGGAACCGTCCTCCGACGGGCCGGCCACCGAAGATCCCTTGCCCAAGGATGGCGCCACGCCCACAGAACCCATTTCCTTCGATTTCAACAATCAGGACTTGAGCGAGGTAGTCGCCGCCATCGCGCGCATGACCGGCAAGAATTTCGATGTGGATCCCTCGATTGCCGCCGCCAAGGTCACGATTATCACCCACAGCAAAATACCGCCCGAAATGGCCTACCAGGTTCTCCAGTCCATCCTGCAATCCCGCAATTTCTCGATGGTTGAAACCCTTGGCGGCAAGCTGGTCAAGATTGTCCCGGCAAACGATCTCCTCGAAAAGATTCCCATCAAGAAGGGCGTGGGCGATCTGCCCGCGGACATGTACGATCAACTTCAGACGCATGTCGTCCAGCTTCAGCACGCCGACAGCGCGGAGATCATGCCGATCTGCCAGAATCTCGGATCCAAGGTCGTGCAGGTGCATGCCTACCAAAAGACGAACACGCTGATTATCACCGATACAACCGACGGACTCCGCCGTATTTTTACCTTTATCGAGGAGGTGGACGTTCCCGGTTTCGACAGCGAGATGGAAATTTTCACGCTTGAATATTCTCGGGCCGAGGTCCTGGCGCAGCAGATTCAGGAAGTCCTGTTGGGCAGCGCGGGCGGTGCGCCGCGTCCCGGTCAGCCGGCCGTTGCCCGGCCGCCCCAGCCGGTGGTGCGTCCCTCGACGCGGCCGACCGTGCCCGGACAGAGTGTCTCGACTGTTACGGGCAGCCGCGACGAAACGCTTCGCATCGTACCCGATGATCGTCTCAATTCGCTTATCGTCGTCGCCAGTGCGGAGTTGATGAAGCGCGTGCGCGACCTCGTCGCCAAACTCGACACTCCCACGCCCTATGAAGCGAACAACATGAACATCTACAAGCTGCTCAACGCCGATTCCGAGAAGGTCGAGAAGGCCCTAAACGCCATTCTCGGCACCGGCCCCCGGCAGGGCACCGAAAAAGCGCCCGCCCAATCGGGCGAGATCCAGCCCTTTGAAAAGAAAGTCATTGTAACCCGCTACGAGGAAAACAATTCGCTGATCATCCTGGCGTCGCCACAGGACTACAAGTTGATCAAGGAAATCATCGCGCAATTGGACATTCCCCAACGGCAGGTGCTGGTCGAATCCATCATCATGAACGTCACGCTCAACGACAAGTTTGAACTCAACGTCAACGCAGCGAGCCTGACGGGTAGTGACGGATTCGTCACCACCGGAACCGACATGATGGCGACTCAGGCGACCGGTCTTACGACCGCGGCGGCGGGTCTGGCCTCGGCGACGACCGCCACGGGCCTTGCCAACCAATTGGCGACCGGCCAGATCGCGACGGCCGCTTCCCTGCTGACGCTGGCTTCCGGCGGCCAGTTCACCGCCGGCGTCTATCGGGATATCACGGCGATCATAGATGTCCCCGGACTGGGCAAGCGGCGCATCCACCTTCCCTTTGTTCCGCTCTTGATCAAATCGCTTCAAACGCTGACCGACACGGACATCCTCTCGCAGCCGAGCCTGACCACCCAGGACAACCAGGAAGCCAATATCGTCGTGGGCCAGGAATTGCCGATCGTCACGTCGCGGCCCACCTACACGAACCCCGGCTCAAGCACAATCGGCGGCGGAGCCAACCAGTACTACAATCCCTATTACGGATACGGGGCGAGTTCCGTGACGCGGCAGGACGTCGGCGTGAAGATGAAAGTCAAGCCGCATATCAACGAAGGCGACTACATCTCGCTCGAAACGGAAATCGAGGTCTCGTCGCAGGCGACCAACAGTTCGATAGACGCCAACAACCTTGGGCCCACCCTGAACAAATCGAAGGTGACGAACAACGTGGTCGTCAAGGACGGCTGCACGGGCGTCATCGGCGGGTTGATCACCGAATCCACCAGCCACACGAAAAACCAGACGCCGATCCTGGGCAGCCTGCCGTTGATCGGATGGGCGTTCGGGAGCAAGAACAACAGCCGGAACAAGCAGAACATGGTCGTGTTGGTGACGCCTCACATCATCAAGGAAGGGGCCGATCTCGACCGGATTTCCCAGTACAAAATGAAAGAATTCCACGACGAGAACGTGGATATCCTGTTCCAAAAGGGGATTATCAAAAAGGTCAGAAAAGGCAGCCACATGCGCAACACGCACCGACCCAGCGTCGAGCGCACCGAGAAAATGATGGAAAATAAGGAAACATTCGGCCGCGGGGATATCGAAAGGTAAACGATGGCCAGCACGCAAGAACAGGAACTGGCCGGCATCCTGCTCGAATTGGGCTATGTCCACCAGGAACAGATCAACGAGGCGCTCGAATTGCAAAAGATCCGCCCCAAGCGCCTCGACGCCCTGCTGTCGGATTTGGGGTACGTGCAGGAAGACCATCTTCTCGAGGCCCTTGGCCGGCAGTACGGCATGCCGTTCGAGCCCAACATCCAAAAACAGGTGGACACGTCGCTGACGACGAAGGTGCCCATCAACTTTATCCGCGAATACCAGATGGTGCCGTACCAACGCAACGGCGCCGGTTACTACGTGGCGCTGCACGATCCGGCCAATCTTTTGCCGCTCGACGACCTGCGCCTGCTCCTGAACGGACCCGTCCAGCCGGTCCTGTGCCGCAAGGCAGACATCCAGGCGATTATAGACAACTACTTCGAGCAGCAGGGGGAGAGCGCCGCGGACATGATCGGCACGATCGCCATGAGCGAGGAGGAAGGCGAGACGGCCTATCAGACGCTCGACGCCCTCGAATCGGAGCGCGATCTGCTGGATCTGGCCAACGAGGCGCCGATCATCCGCCTTATCAACCTGCTGATTTCCGGCGCCGTCCGCGAACGCGCCTCCGATATCCACGTCGAACCTTTCGAGCGCGACGTCCGCGTCCGGTACCGCATTGACGGCGTGTTGTACGAGAAATTCGTCGTGCCGAAATCGCAGCAGGCGGCCGTCACGTCGCGCATCAAGATCATGGCGAGCCTGAACATTGCCGAACACCGCCTGCCGCAGGACGGCCGCATCAAGATCCGGCTCAGCGGCAAGGAAATAGACATTCGCGTGTCGGTAATTCCCGTGGCGCACGGGGAACGGGTGGTCATGCGCATCTTGGAAAAGGGCAATTTCCTTTTCAGCCTTGAGCAGCTCGGCATGTCGAAACTGGATTACAGCCTGGTGGACAAACTGATCACGCAATCGCACGGGATCATCCTGGTAACCGGCCCGACCGGCTCTGGAAAATCCACCACCCTGTATGCCGCGCTCCAGCGCGTGAACTCGCCGGACAAAAACATCATCACGGTCGAGGATCCCATCGAGTACCTGATGCCGGGCATCGGTCAAATACAGGTCCGCCCGAAAATCGGACTGACGTTCGCGGCGGGGCTTCGCCATATCCTCCGCCAGGACCCGGACGTCATTCTGGTCGGCGAAATCCGCGATCACGAAACGGCCGAAATGGCCATTCAGGCGTCGCTGACCGGCCATTTGGTTTTTGCGACGCTGCACACCAACGACAGCGCCGGGGCGATCACGCGCCTGATCAACATGGGCATCGAACCATTCCTCGTGACCTCTTCCACCATCGCCATCATGGCCCAGCGCTTGGTCCGCCGCATCTGCCCCGAATGCAAGGAAGCCTACACGCCCGATCCGGAAAGCCTGCGCGATTTGGGCGTTTCGGCGGACATGCTGGGCCATACGGTTTATCGCGGCAAAGGCTGCGAACGGTGTCAGGGACGCGGGTATTTCGGTCGCACGGGCATCTTCGAGTTGCTTGTGATGACCCCGCGCGTTCAGGAATTGACCCTGAAGGGCGTGGACTCGAACATCATCAAACGCGAGGCGATGAAACACGGCATGCGGACGCTTCGTGAAGATGGCGCCGCGAAAGTGGCGCTCGGCATGACGACGGTCGAAGAGATCCTGCGCGTCACACGCGACGACCTCATGGATGAGGTCATGGAATAAAGCCGCGCATCCGGCGGAAACCGGTCACACATCATGGCAATCTACGAATACAAGGCCATCATGAAATCAGGGCGCAGCACGCGCGGCGTGATTGACGCCGATTCCCCTGCCACGGCCCGCCGCAAACTTCGCGAGCAGGGACTTTTCCCCACGGAAATCGTCGAGGCGAAGGGCGACAAGGTTTCCGCCGTGGCGGCCGTCGAGGCTTCCCCCGGCGAATCGCGCCGCCGCCAGTTGTCCTTTGGGCGCGTTTCCGTTCGCGACATCGCGATGATGACGCGTCAATTTGCGGTGCTGCTGCATGCCGGCATGCCGCTGGTCGAAGCCTTGGGCGCCACCCTTGCCCAGACTTCCAAGCCCCGGCTCAAAAAGGCCCTCTACGACATCCGCGACAAGGTCAAGGGCGGCAGTTCACTGGCCGACGCGCTGGCCCGCCACCCCAAGGTCTTCTCCAGCCTGTACAGCAACATGGTGGGCGCGGGCGAGGCCGGCGGCGCGCTCGAACAGGTGCTTTTCCGGCTGGCCGACATTCTTGAACACCAGGCAAAACTGAAGTCGCGCATCATTTCGACGCTCATGTATCCGATGTTCATGGCGTTGTTTGCCGTCGGCGTCATCATCTTCATGATGCTCGTGATAGTACCCCGGATTACACTCATTTTCGAGAAACAAAAACAGGAACTTCCCGGCGTCACCAAGGTCCTGATAGGCGTGAGCCGGTTTATCGGCGACTATTGGTGGATCCTGTTGCTTGCGGCGGCGGGGCTTTTCTTCCTGTGGCGGATTTGGGTGGTCACGCAAGCGGGGCGCATGCGGTGGGACCGGATCAAACTCAAGGCGCCGGTCTACGGCGGGCTCCAAATCAAACTGATTACGGCGCGCTTTGCCCGAACCCTCGGCACGATGCTCGAAAGCGGGCTGCCGATGATGCAGGCCATGGACGTGGTCCGGACCGTCGTGGACAACCGGGTCATCGAAGAGGCGCTGGCCGAAGTGAAGGCGGGCGTGCGGCGCGGCAAGGATTTGGCCCAACCGCTGCGCGAGTCCGGACTGTTCCCGCCGATGCTGATCCACATGGTGGACCTCGGCCAGCGCAGCGGCGAAATGGAAGGCATGCTCCTCAAGGTGGCGGACACCTACGATGAGGATGTGCGGCTGGCCATGGACGCCATGGTATCGCTGATGGAACCCGTCATTATCGTGATTATGGGGCTTTTCGTCGGATTTTTGGTGTTTTCGATTTTGTTGCCGATTCTCAACATGAGCCGGCAGTTATAGGGCATGATACAATAGTGACGCGATCCTGTCCCCCAAACGGGGTGCGGGTTTCGTTTTTCAAGTATGGATGGGTGAAGGCAATCCGAAAGGAACGGGTGCGATGAATGCGGAGAGTGAAAACAGACGCCGCCGAAACCGGGCGGGCTTCACGCTGATTGAACTGATGGTGGTCATTTCGATCATCGCCATTCTGGCCACGATCGTGGGCTACAATGTTATCGGCGCGATGGACGACGCCTCGGTGGCCCAGGCCAAGTCGCAAATTCGGAGTTTCAAGACCGCCCTGCTGGCGTACCGGTTGAAATTCAACCGGTTTCCGACAACGGCCGAGGGGTTGGGCGCATTGATTGACAATGAAAAAGGCATCAAATTCCTGGATGCCGCTTCGATCCCCAAGGATCCCTGGGGCAATGAGTATCAATACTCCTCCGACAGTGCGCGCGAATTTCGCGTGATCAGCTACGGGGCGGACGGACGCCCCGGGGGGTCGGGATACGACGCCGACATTGACAGCAGCGGGGAAGAGGCCAAATAGCGTTCATGACGGCTGGCGTCCCGGTTCGTGAACTTGGCGGCCGATCGCAGGTTTTTTCGACCCGTTGCCGGAACGCCGGCAGCGGGTTTATGTTTGGAAAGAGGCAATGGCGCGTGGCTTTACATTGATCGAACTTTGCGTGGTGATCGCGCTGATCGGTTTTATCGCGGCGGTTTCGCTTCCGCAGTTGTTGCCGGCGATCGCCGTGAGCCGTCTCGACGGGGCGGCACGCCACCTTGCCGCGTTTACCCGCTATGCCGTCGCCTATGCCGCCATGGCGCGGACCCCCATCGTCATCCGTTTCGACCTGGACAAGCAGGCGTATTGGGCCTTCAAGAACGGACCCTCTTACGATGAAATGGCGGCGGCCGAATCCGAGGCGAATTATCCCGATCGAAAAGACAAGAAAACGTCAACGCCATCGTCCGATGATCCCCTGCATGGCAGCATGAGCGGGGGGCGGGGCGCAAGCATGGGCGGATTGGCTGTGGACGGCAATCTGGCGGAAATGTTCGACAATCTTCAGGACGGGGAGGGTCTGAAACGGGAGGACATGATCCAGCAGGCGCTTGAATTCCGGCAACGGTTCGACGGGTTTGCCCGGGCGCGCCTGATGGGCCGCGCCAAACAAATCAAGCGAGAAGGCATTCTCGACGAAATCGGTCCGCTTTTCGATAAACCGTTTCGTCTGGACGATTCCGGCGAGGAGGATACGGCCATCTATGATCCGATGCTCGAACGGACGAATGTCGCGGAGGGCGTATATATCGAAAAGGTACAGGCCGGCGCGGATGAATACAGCAAGGGCGAAGCCGATATCGAAATCGAACCGACGGGCCTCTTGCGCCCCGTATTGATCCATCTTACGGGGGAAGACGGGGATTCGTTGACCGTGGTGCTCGATCCGATTACGGGGAATACCCGCGTGACGGAAGGCAAGCGAAGCATGGAAGAGGTGCTCGGCGAGGGCGCCGTGCAATGAGAACCCATCCGCAATTCGAGCAGGGTATTGGTGGTTGTCGTCGGGCGGCGGGCGGTTGGGCTTGGCTTGCTCGTGTTGATGCTCATGTTCGAAACTCTTCCTTCCGCTGTCCGCCGTCCGCCGTTCTTCTCAAGGCGGACGGTTTCACGTTGATCGAAGTGATGGTGGCTCTGGCCATTTTGGGTCTGTCGGCGTTGGTTTTATTGGATGCCCATTTCAACGCCTTGCGCCTGCACGCCGATACGCGCGATCAAGTCCTTACACAGCAATTTATCGAAGAAGCGATGGGACAGGCCGAATTGCAGGTCATGGCGGGTTCGCTCAGCGGATCGGGCAACTTTGGAAACCGGTATCCGGATTATTCCTATTCGTTTGCCGCGCAGCCCGCCGGCACCCAGCAAGGATTACCGTTGTATGAGGTGGTCGTTTCGGTAAAAGGGCCTTCCTCCGGCACGGACACCCCGTCATCGGGCGAGACCCAAATGACGATGTATATCTACCACTTGGGACAATGACCATGCCAATGCGGATTGGGCAGACAAGAGGATTGGGCGGATCGGACGGCTCAGACGGATCAGTCGGATCCACTTTTCTTAAAACGTCTTGTTTCGCATCCTATACGCATGGCCGTTTCCCTCTTGTCGGAGAACCGAGAGGCGTGCGGTTTGGTTTTTTGTCGCGCCTGTCCGTTCGCGGTTCGCAATGTTCCGGATCGCGCGCCGGCTTCACGCTGCTCGAAATCCTCATTGCCATCAGCGTGTTGGTCATTGTGGTGGGAATCGTTTACGAATGCCTCGAGGCCGTTACCAACGCCACGGAAACCGCGCGCCTGCAGGAAACCGAACTGCGCGCCCGCGATTTCCTGCTTCGCAATTTTAGTTCGAGCCTTTCCTCCTTATATGTCGATCCGGGATTTCAGAACCCCCAATGCCAGCTTGTCGGGAAAAAAGGGACCGGCGGCATTGATTCGCTTGAATTTTGCTCCTCGGCGCCATTGATGGGCGGCGCCTCGGAACCGGGATTGCTGAAGCGGGTTACCTATGGCGAGGCGGAAGACAAGCCCGCGGAAGGCCAGGGCGCGTTCGCGGCAGAGACCGACGATCGATCCTCTCTGTTGTTCGAGGCCCGCGAACGTTTGATCCGCGAACCGTCCGAAAGGGTGGTGTTTGCATCCAGCGGTGCGCTGGAGCGGCAGTTGCGTTCCGTTATGAGTTCAGACGATTTGATTGAACCGTCCGGCGGCGTCACGCCCACATGGACCCTTCCGGTCGAGGCTGTGAGTTTTTTGTATTTCGATGGCAAGGACTGGCTGGAGGAATGGGATTCGATGGGCATGATGCGATTGCCTTGGTGCATCCGAATCCAAGTGAATTTTGCGCGGTCGCCGGATGAAGAGGCGGACGGCGGCCCACGGGCCTTGACCGTTGAAGACGAGGGCGATTTTCAGATGTATGTGCCCATTCCCATGGCCAGCGGCGTGCATACCGATGCCGCCACGTGGCTCCAGATCCTGCAAGGCACATCCGCGGGCGGTGTTTGGGGTGCGGGACCGGGACTGTTGCCGGCCACGGGCACGGGCGTTTTGCCGTCCACAACGGCTTCCCAAAACGCGAATACCGCGAACAACGCCCGGGAGAACCGCTGACATGCCGCCGGCGAACCACAAAAATCATCTTGCCCGGAGCGACGGCGGCGTGGCCCTGCTTGTTGTTCTGATGTTCATTCTGCTGCTCAGCGCCATCGTGGTGGAGTTTTCCTACGAAACGCAGGTGCAGGCTTCGCTGACGGGCAACCGGCGGGATGAATTCGAGGCGTATGTCGCGGCAAAATCCGCCGTGGCGCAGGGGCTTGCCCTGCTTGAATCGGATCTGATCCTGCCGCCGTCCAACACGGGCGGCGGTTCCGATCCGATGCGACAGGCATTGCGACAGTATCAGCAGCGCCAGGCGGGGCAAAATGTACCGCAGGCCGCTGCGGGGCAAACGCCCCCCTCCGACAGCATTCACGATCCATGGGGACAGGGTCTTCCCATGCAGCCCATCAATAGGGCGCGCATGCAATGTTCCATTGACGACGAAATGGGCAAACTGAATCTGAACGCGATGTTGATAACCGATGCGAACGGGAATCAGCAGGAAAACCCGGTGATGGTCAATGCGCTGCGGGCGCTGTTTCTTGCCATGGGTGTCGAGGATGATCCAACGGACGCCATCCTGGACTGGCTCGACACCGACAACGACACCCGAAGCAACGGCGCGGAATCCGACGAGTATCAATCGCTGGAATCGCCGTATTCCTGCAAGAACGGCCCGATGAATTCCGTTGAGGAATTGCTGCTGATCCAGGGGATTACCCCGGACCTCTATTTCAACTGCAATCGGACGGAAACGGGCGCGGCGCCGATTATGGATCCCATGCGGCCCGATCAGACGAATCCGGGGCTGTCGGATCTCCTGACAGTACACGGCGACCCGCAAGGCATTGTGAACGTGAACACGGCGCGGCCCGAGGTGCTGGAAGCCCTGATTACTTCCGCAAACGGCGGCAATGCGGCGCCCGTCGAGGAAATCGTTCGACGCCGCACGACGGAACCGTTCGAATCGCTTCAGATGATGCAGCAGGAGACAGGGTGTCCGCCGATTCCGTTGATGACTCCGGACATGCAGGCTGCCCTTGCGACCGGCGCTTCGGTTACCGCCGGTTCCCCCTCCGGCAAAGAACCAAAACAATCGCGGCAATCGCAACAACAGGCGCCGCTGGAAACGGGCGCCGATGCCCTCTCGGTGTCGAGCACCATGTTCAAGATTTGCGGCGACGGCGTCTGCAACGGCGCGATGGCGCGCATCGAGGCCTTTGTCTTCCGGACGCCGATGGAAGCGCGAAGCATGCAGACAAGCCCGCAGACGGCGGGGCGAAGTTTCAATGCCCGAAAAGTGGCCGGATTGAAGGCGTTCAATCCGGGGAGCCAGACGACGTCCTCGAATGCGCTGGAGGCTTTTCACATTCTGGATTGGCGCGTGATTCGGTAAACCGCAATGCGGTAGGATTGTCGAACATAGGAGCAACAGATGGCCCTAAAAGCGAAAATAGCGGCGGTCGAAATTGCCGGCGACGTGGTGCGGGTGGCTGTGGTCCGTTCGGGGCGCCGGCTGCCCAAGGTGCTTGCGCTGCACGAGGTCCGCGCCGAATACACCACGCCCGAGGAACGGCCGGAGGCGCTTCAACGGGCGGTTGCCGAAGCGGTTCGGCAAGTGAAGGGGCGTCCGGCGGCATGGGTGTTGTGTTTGTCGAGTTTCCATGCGATTGTCCGGACGCTGACGATTCCGTTTCGCCGCGCCCGAAAAGTGGCGGCGGCGGTTCGCTTTGAATTGGAACCGTATCTGGCGTTTCCGATCGAAGAGTTGAGCGTGGACTTTTTGCCCGTGATCGAAGTGGATCACCAGACGGACGTGTTGGCCGTGGGTGTACGGCGCGCGGTCATCGAGGAACAACTGGCCCTGTTGCAATCGGCGGGTATCGATCCCGAAGGCGTGGATTTGGATGCCATCGGGCTTGCGGGGTTGTGGAGAGCCGCGCATGCGCCCAAAAAGGGACTGCACGCCCTGTTGCACGTGGGGGAAGACGGAGCGGTGCTGTCCATTTTGAACAACCGCGCCTTGGCCTATTTTCGCCATCTGGTGACGACGCCGGACCGGCTGCCGCGGGAGACGCAGAATTCGATCCGGGCGTTTCTGGCCGGATGGCGCGGCGGCGGCGAGGTGGCTTCGTTGACGATTACGGGCCATGTTGGGGAAGAACTGCAAAAGGCCTTCGCCGACTCGTTTCCGATACCCGTTTCCCACGTGAATTGGATGGATTCGGTGAAGACGTTTCGCGCGGCGCAACAGACGTCGGGCGGGGGCATGCATCGGTGGGCCGGATTGATCGGCGTGGCTCAGGGAGCGGCCGGCGGCGGATGTTCGCTCAATTTCCGGCAGAATGGGCTGGCCTATGCCAACAGGACGAAGGATCTGGCGCCGCATGTGATGGCGTTGTGTTGCATGGTGCTGCTGGTCCTCGCCGGTATCGCGTGGCATTTCTACCACGGGCGATTCAAAAGCGTGGAAGAGGCCAGTCGCCTGCAAGCCGAAATACAGACTTTGGAGAGCGAAGTACTCGCCTTGCAGGGACAGGGTGTCAATGTGCCGACGGAATATTTCCAAGCCCCGATATTACTTGATATCTTGCAGGAAATCGCCGCGAAATTGCCCAACGACAAGGCCGCCGTCACGGAAATCCGCATCGAACGGCCCGATGCCCCCAATTTGCCGTGGATTGACATCAAGGGGGAGGTCAGGGACGATGCGGGGTTTAGCGCGGCCGTGGCGGCGTTGCGGCAGTCGTCGCTCTTTTCCATCGAAGAACCGGAATTGAAACTTGGCGAGGGACGATCCACGTTCAGGATTGTGGCGAAACGAAAGACTTCCTAGAGAAGAATGAAACAATCGTGGCGGCGGGCCGCCCAGCCGGGAAAAGGATGTCATGGCATCGAAAGAAACAAAGAATACGATACAACAGACACGATGGGAATCGCTGGCGTGCCTGATAGCCGTTATTTTTGTGGTGTTCATGGCCTTGTTCATCTATACCGGGCCATGGAAAAAATACCGGCAAGCCGAGGACCAACTCGATGAACTCCGCCAGCGCGTAACCCAGTTGAGCGAGGCCAAAAAAAGCGAATCGGCCCGTCTGCGGGGGCAAGAGCAAGTCATGGCCCTGTTGCGCGAACGAAAACCGGATTTCGATCTCTGGTCTTTTATGAATGCCTTGCTCACCGAAACCAACCTCAAGAACAGGGCCAATCTCGAAAACGCCAAGCCGCGCGGGGAACGACGGGAAGCGCTGGCGGACGTCGCCATGGTTCAGTTGCGCCTGACCGGTGTTTCGCTTGCCGAACTGACGGATCTCCTCCACAAAATTTACTCCAGCAACAAACTCATCGTCCTCTATCGCATGGATCATCTGCGATCCGCGGGCGACAACAAAGGGCTCGATTGCGACCTGACCTTTATGACGCCCAAGGCGCCGGCGGCATCCAACGCCTAGCGCCAAGGAAAACGCTCCCGATTTCCTCGGTGCGCGCCCTCGTTTTTTCTTGACATTTGCCGGCGTATCGTGAAGAATGACGCTGGAACAACTCGATGGGGAGGGGTTCTATGGCGTTTGTAGAGACATGTGGTCGCCGGTGGTCGGTGGTTTTTTTGAAACGACCCCGGCGGAATGGGAAAGTGTTGCCATTACCGGTTGGTGTCGAGGGGCATGAAAAGCCCTGTTATACTGCTAAATATGCCAAGTAAATTGTTGACAAAATTGATTGTAAGTACAGGAATATCAATATTGAATATCACTTTTTACATTGACAAAATCGGCTTGGATCTGGTAGGATAGAGACAGGCAACAGAGGACGCGAAAGCGATGGCTGGACAAGGGTATTCACTGTTCGGTCAACGTCTTGTTGAGCGCGGGATTATTACCCAAGAACAACTCAACGAGGCGATTCACCGCCAGCAGACGACGATGAGCAACCGGAAACTGGGAGAAATCCTGGTGCGGTTGGGGTACATCGCCAAGAGTCACATCACCGAGGGGCTAGCGGATCAACTTAACATTCCAGTCGTGCAGATATCGAATCTGGACATTCCCGAGCGCATCCGTGGAATGATTGATTCGAATATTGCGACGATCTACCGCGTGATTCCCTTGCGCGAGGAAGGGCAAACGCTGGTGATAGCCACCGCGGATCCGACGAACATCAACCGGCTCGACGATTTGCAGCGCCTGCTGGACCGGCCGGTGCGCCCGGAACTTGCCACGCCCGAAGAAATCAGTCATGCGTTGTCCAAATATTACGTACTGCAGGAAGCGACGGTGGAGACCATGCTGTCGTCCGTGAGCAGTTCAAGTTCGCTGAGCACGCTGAGCACCATGTCGAACATGGGGGGGAGTTCGGCGGTCGGTTCGCTGAGCAGCGCGGCGGGCAGCCTGAGCATGGACGACATCAGCCTGGACAGCATGAGCATCGGCCAGATGGACGTCGAGGCGGGCGCGTCTTCGGGCATCCCGGGATTGGACGAAGACGACGACGACAGTCCGGTCGTCCGTTACGTGTTCAATGTCATCATGGACGCGTTCCGGTTACGGGCGAGCGATATCCATTTCGAACCGGGCAAACGGGATGTGAAACTGCGTTACCGGATTGACGGCGTGATGCAGGAGATGCCGTTGCCTCCGAAACGCGCGCAGGCCGCGATCATTTCGCGCCTGAAAATCCTCGCGAACATGGACATCTCCGAAAAGCGCGTGCCGCAGGATGGACGCATCAAGATCAATCTGGCCGGCAAAATGGTGGACCTGCGCGTCAGCGCGTTGCCATCGTGTTACGGCGAAAGCATCGTCATGCGTATCCTCGACAAAAGCGGCCTGATGCTGGGGCTTGGCCAACTCGGATTCGTGCCCGAGGATCAGCGCACGTGGGAACGCCTGCTGAGCCATTCGACGGGCGTCGTGCTGGTGACGGGGCCGACGGGGTCCGGCAAAACGACGACGCTGTACGCCTCGCTGCACACGCTCAACAAGCCCGACGTCAAGTTGATCACCGTCGAGGACCCGGTCGAATACCAGTTGTCCGGCATCAACCAAGTACAGATTCAGCACGAAATCGGCTGGAATTTCGCGCGGGCCTTGCGCGCGATCTTCCGCCAGGACCCCGACATCGTAATGGTGGGCGAAATCCGCGACCTTGAAACGGCCGAAATTGCCATCAAGGCGGCGCTGACCGGCCACTTGGTCTTTTCAACACTTCACACCAACGACGCGGCCAGCGCGTTCATCCGAATGATAGATATCGGCCTGAAGCCTTTCCTCGTGGCCTCGGGCATCCGGGCCATTTTGGGCCAGCGGCTGGTTCGGACAATTTGTTCGAATTGCAAGGAGCCGTACAAACCGACCCAGGAAGAGGTGGATCGTCTGGGGATTCCGGGCGTGGATCCCAACAAGGTGGAATTGTTCAAGGGCGCGGGGTGCGACAGTTGCAACCACACCGGGTATGCGGGGCGGCTGGGCTGCTACGAACTGCTGGAAAATACCGACGAGTTGCGCAAAATGATTCTGGCGCATTGTTCGGCCATCGAGTTGCGCCGCGCGGCGCGTCTTGCGGGCATGGCCACCATGCGTGAGGACGCCTGGCGCAAGGCGCTTCAGGGCATTACGACGATTGAAGAAGTCAACAAACGGACCAAGATTGACGAACCGCTGCACCGGATCCAGCCGGTCGTGGCGGACACCGGCATGTGAGGAGAATGACCAATGGCGTATGACATGGTGAACCTGCTGCGAATGCTCATTGACCGCGAAGGGTCCGACTTGCACCTGACGGTGGACAACCCGCCGGTGGGCCGGGTCCACGGCCATTTGCAGTATTTCGGCGAGCATGCCCTGACGGCGGAAGACACCGAGCGGCTCATGAAAAGCATCGCGTCGGTGGACAATCAGCAGGAACTCCAGGAAGTGGGGGGATCGGACTTCGGCTTCGCGTTCGAGGACGTGGCCCGTTTTCGTGTTTCGATTTTCAAGCAGAAGGGCTACGTGGGCCTTGTGCTGCGCCTGATACCCCG
Organism: Candidatus Hydrogenedentota bacterium; assembly: GCA_035450225.1. NCBI lineage: Bacteria > Pseudomonadati > Candidatus Hydrogenedentota > Candidatus Hydrogenedentota bacterium. Next base: position 5,812 of record DAOTMJ010000028.1, on the reverse strand, counting down.
CCAGATCCTGACCTTCGAGGAGATCGGCCTGCCGCCGACGCTCAAGGAAGTGATTACCCAGCCGCGCGGGCTGATTCTGGTGACGGGGCCGACGGGGTCCGGAAAGACCACGAGCCTCGCCACGATGATTGACTGGATCAACACGAATTATGACCATCATATCGTGACGATCGAAGACCCGATCGAGTATTACCACACCCACAAGAAGAGCATCATCATGCAGCGCGAGGTCGGCGTGGATGTTCCGACGTTCGCCGAAGCCTTGCGCCGCGTGCTGCGCCAGGACCCCGACGTGATTCTCGTTGGAGAAATGCGCGACCTTGAAACCATCGAGGCGGCGGTAACGGCCGCCGAAACCGGCCACTTGGTCTTCGGAACGCTGCACACGACCGGCGCGGTGCGCACGATCGACCGTCTGGTGGATGCCTTCCCGACCAACCAGCAGGAGCAGATCCGCACGCAGTTGGCCGGCAATCTGAAATCCGTGATATCGCAGACGCTCATTCCGAAAAAGAGCGGCTTCGGGCGCGTGGCGGCCTTCGAGATCATGATTTCCACGCCGGCCATTCAAAACCTGATCCGCGAAAACAAGTCGTACCGAATCACGTCGGCCATCCAGACCGGCCATAAATTCGGCATGTGTTTGCTTGACGAGCATTTGTTGTCGCTGTACCGGCGCGGCATTATCAAATACGAAGATGCGTTGGCCAAGGCGCAGTTGGCCGAGGAATTCGAGATGCAGGCCCGCGGCGCGGTGGGCGGCGAGGAGCCCACGAAGCCCAAACCCGGCGCCGGCGGCCGGTAGCGGACGAAACGAAGATGGAACAGACACAGGGCGTTTAGACAATGGCGGTTCGCGAAAAAAGACTGGGCGACATCCTGATCGAGCAGGGCGTGATATCTCCGCTCGAACTGGACGAAGCCACCCAGCGCCAACGCCTCACCGGCGAGATGATGGGCCGTGTGCTGGTTTCGATGGGCCTGTGCGAGGAACAGGACATTGTCGAGGCGCTGGGCATTCAGATGGGCATGGAGCGTGTGGACCTGCCCAAGTTGAAAATCCGCGACGAAGTCCTGCGCCGCATTCCGCCGGACGTGGCCCGGTTCTACAACATCGTGCCGATACGGGAAGTCAACGGCACGTTGGTCGTCGCCATGGCCGATCCGCTCAACCTTCGGGTGTTGGACGATCTCCGCCAACTGCTCGGCTGTGACGTCAAGGGCGCCATCAGCAACCACGCGGACGTCGCCGCCAGCATCAAGGCCAACTACACGTATGAATCGCAATCCATCCATGAAACGCTGAAGGAAATCGTCGCGAAGGTCGGCGATTCCGAACTGACCGAAGAGGAACTGGGCCAGCAGAAGATTATCGGCGACACGGAAAACCTCGTCGAACTGGCGCAGGAACCGGAAGTTATCAAGATCGTCAACCTCGTGCTGCTCGAAGCCGTCCAGAAGCATGCGTCTGACATCCATTTCGAAATCTACGAGGATTATTTCCGGATTCGCCTTCGGATTGACGGGGCGCTCGAGGAAATTGTCAGTCCGCCGAAAAACATGTCCCTTGCGCTGGTGTCGCGCGTGAAGGTCATGTGCAACATGGACATCGGCGAACGCCGCCTGCCACAGGACGCGCGCATCGAACTCAAGGTCGGCGACAGCGAGATTGACATTCGCGTGGCCACCCTGCCGACCCTGTTCGGCGAATGCCTCGTGATGCGTATCCTCGATCGCACCGCGGTCAAGATAGACCTCAAGGTGCTCGGCTTTTCGCCGGAGGTCAAAAAGAGCGTCGAACGCGTCATCGCGAAACCGAACGGCATTTTCCTCGTCACCGGTCCGACGGGTTCCGGCAAGACCACCACGCTTTACGCGTGCCTCAACGAGATCAATTCGCCCGAGGTCAAGATCATCACCACCGAGGATCCGGTCGAACTTCAGATCGAACGGCTGGTCCAGGTGCAAATCAAGGAGGAAATCGGGCTGACGTTCGCGTCCTGCCTGCGCGCCATCCTGCGCCAGGACCCGGACATCATCATGGTCGGCGAAATCCGCGACCTTGAAACCGCCGAGATCGCGGTCGAGGCATCGCTCACCGGCCATTTGGTGCTGAGCACGCTCCACACCAACAGCGCGCCGGAAACCATCACGCGCCTGCTCGACATGGACGTCGAGCCGTTCCTGATAACGGCGTCGCTCGAAGCCGTGCTCGCGCAGCGGCTCCTGCGTACCCTTTGCCGTCACTGCCGCGAAAAGTACGCGCCGGATCAGGAGGAAATGGATCGACTCGGCTTGCCGGAAGCATGGCGGAAAAACCCCAAATTGCGTTTTTACCGGCCCAAAGGCTGCCCCGGCTGCGATTTCAAGGGCTACATGGGCCGGACGGGCCTTTTTGAAATGCTCGTCGTGGACGAGCGCATTTGCGAAATGATCCTGGACCGCGCCATGTCCTACGAAATCCGCAAATATGCGCGGAAATACCAAGGCATGCGCACCCTGCGCGAGGAAGGAATCATCAAGTGCGTGCAGGGCATCACCAGTGTCGAGGAAGTCATCGCCCATACGGACGCCTATGACGATGAATGACAGGACGCCGCGCCGGATGGATGCTCCGGCGGCCGTGAAAGGAGCCGAACATGGCCAAGTATGCCTATAAGGCGCTGAACAAGGACGGCAAAGAAATCTTCGGCGTGATGGAAGCCGAAACACAGGCGCTCGCCATCAACGACGTGCGCACGCTCGGCCTTTACCCGACCATGGTCCGGCCCGCGACGAAGAGCGACGAAAAGCGCGCGCGCAAGGAAAAGGGCGGGATCAGCGAGTTCTACATCGGCGGGCTCAAGAGCAAGCAGATCATGCTCATGACGCGCCAACTGGCCACGCTGATTGATGCCGGCCTTCCGCTGCTGCGCAGTCTCAACGTGCTGATCCATCAGCAGAAACCCTGCAAGCTCAAGGACGTGCTCCGCGAAATCGCCAGCGACATCCAAAGCGGTTCGACCTTCGCCGAAGCCCTCGCCAAACACCCGAAGGGTTTCGACCGGCTCTATGTGAACATGGTGCGCGCGGGCGAGGTCGGCGGTATGCTCGAAACCGTCTTGAACCGCCTCGCGGTCTTCATGGAACGCCGCCAGGCGCTGAAACGCAAGGTGCGCGGCGCGCTCATTTACCCGATCGCCGTCATCGTGATTGCCACGGGCATCGTGAGTTTCCTGCTGGTCAAGGTCGTGCCCGTGTTCGCGGATGTGTTTTCGGACTTCGGCGGCACGTTGCCGGCGCCGACGCGGTTTCTCATGTCCGCCGGCGACTTCATGGTGTACCGGTGGTGGCTACTGCTGGTGATTATCACGTCGATCGTTGACGTGATCAAAATTTCGAGCAAAAGCGCGAAGGTCAACAGCATTCGCGACCGGGTGGTGCTCAAGGTTCCCTTGGTGGGCGACCTTATCACGAAGGTGTCCGTGGCGCGTTTCGCCCGCACCCTAGGCACGCTCATCACCTCCGGCGTGCCCATCCTTCAGGCCCTCAAGATCACCAAGGAAACCATCGGCAACGAGGTCATCCAGAATGCCGTCCAGAAGGTCCACGACAGCATCAAGGAAGGCGACACTATCGCGGCGCCCCTCGACGAATCCAAGGTCTTCCCCGCGATGGTGGTGAACATGATTGACGTCGGCGAGGAAACCGGCAACCTCGACGCGATGCTCATGAAAGTGGCCGATATCTACGACGCCGAAGTCGAGGCGGCGGTCGAGGCGATGCTGGCCCTGCTCGAACCGGCCATCATCATCGTTCTCGGCGGCATCATCGGCTTCATCGTGGTGTCGCTTTACCTGCCGATCTTCTCGCTCGGCGACGTGGTCAGCAACAGCGGCTGATGCCGCTTGGAAAGGCAATGACATGATGCACATTGGACTTGCAACAACACTCAATCGTAGAGAGGTACGAACGAGGGGAGGAGCGAATATGTCGAACAAAAGAGGTTTCACCCTGATTGAACTACTGGTGGTGATCGCCATCATCACCATCCTCGCGGCCACCGTCGCGCCGCGGGTGTCCAACTGGATCTCGCGGGGCCGCATGGCGCGTGCTACCTCCGAAATCCGAAACGCCGACCTCGCGCTCGTCAAAATGCTTGCCGACGCCGACCGGAAGGATTTTGGCACTTTCTTCAAACGAGCGGACACAACTGCCCCCGTGTCTTTCGGACTCGCCATGCTGGCCATGGCGAACACGTTGCCGGCGGGGCGCACGATCTACGATGTCTACACGGACATGTTCTATGAACTCCTGCGCCGTGGAAAAGACGCCACATTGACCGATCTCGTTCCCGCGGGCTATGTATTCGACGGCGATGTGGCGCGAAAATTGGGCACCAGTTACATGGATATTGGACGGGATCCATGGGGATCCAACTA
>DAOTMJ010000028.1:0-1291 GCA_035450225.1 Candidatus Hydrogenedentota bacterium | reverse complement strand
GGCGATATCTACACGACCTTCGACGATATCAACAACTGGGACAGCGAATCGGGCTGGAGCGATTTGTACTAGGCTTGGCGAGCGGTATGCGCGGGGCTGTCGTCGTGGCGGCCCCGCGCTTGCATCGGCAACGGCGCGTGGCGGTCGAACCGGGAGCGTGACGGCGTGATGAGGCAGAATGGCAGCGAACGGATGGGCGCGGGCGGCGTGCGGTTTCGCGGACACCGTCCCGGCATGACGATGATCGAACTCATCGTCGTTCTGGCCATCCTTGCGCTCATGTCGGCCATCGCGATTCCGACCTTCGCCCGGCTCGGCTACTTCTCGCGCAACGATCTCCAGGCCACCGCCCGCGAACTGCATTCCATGCTCAAGGCCGCCAAAATCTACGCCGCGACGTACCGCGTCAACACCGCTGTCGCCTATAGCGTTGTTCCTGTTATTGACAGTATAACCGGTGCAACGGTTGAAATTATTGATGCCGCGGCGTTGGTTTACAAATTTCCACAAGACATTAAGAATCTAACGACTTTCCATGATCAATTTCAAGATCAAGATGATTCGAATAAGGATAAGGATGATTTTGTTCCAATTACTGCGTCTCTAACCGGAGCCTTCTTCCGATCAACAAAGCAAGACACATGTGTCTTGATACAAGGACCTTCAAATTATGACTTGAAACGGACACTGAATACAGTCCGAATATATCGCGTCGAACCACAGTTAAGTGAGAATAACGAACTGAGATTCGACGCGTATCCGGTTGAAACACTTCCGGCGTATCGAGATAAGTATCGAGATAAATTTTTCGCCCACATTTTCAAGCCAGGCGGCCAGGTTATTGTGAGCGATCCCAGTTTACCTGAACGATTTCGAATGCTTGTGGGTTATAGGCCAGATAGAAGTACCACGGAACGCTACGTGGACGAAACCCGGACGCAACTCCGTGTCGAGACGATCGAACTCTCGCAGAACACGGGCCGGGTGCAACTGGTACAGGAGTAGCGACAATGAGCCACTCAGCCGAGAAAAATCCGCTCCATGAACTCGAGAGCGGGGTTTGGGGAACGGCTAGGCCTGCCCCGAAACCCCGAAATCCTTCCGCCTCCGGCCGTGCCGGTTTCACCCTGCTCGAAGTGCTGGTCGCGCTGGCGATTCTGGCGACGGGGATCCTCGGCGCCATGCAGTTGTTTCCCGCGTCGCTGCGTCAAACCCGCGCCGCCGCCGAGCGCACCGCCGCCGCCAACCTGGCCAACTCGGAAATGACCCGGCTGCGTTCGCTCGATATTCA
>DAOTMJ010000027.1 GCA_035450225.1 Candidatus Hydrogenedentota bacterium | reverse complement strand
ATTCGACCGATCTGAAAATGTATAAGCGCCCGCGGCAGATTGGACAGTCTGTCCTGCCGCCTTTCCGTACACGCTCCAAGGGAACAGCGCCCTTTCCAGCGGACGCGCGGGAGCGATCATGGATCCTATCATTATCATAGGCGGTGGGGCCTCGGGGATGACCGCGGGGATCATGGCGGCCCGCTGGGGGGCGCGCGTCACGGTGCTGGAGCGGATGCAGCGGGTCGGCCGGAAACTGCTGGCCACGGGCAACGGTCGCTGCAATCTGTCGAACCGGCGGATTGACGCGTCACATTATCACGGCGCCGACCCGTCGTTTGTGAACGGGGTATTTGGCCAGTTCGGACTGGATGAAACGCTGTCCTTTTTCGATGGGCTGGGGGTAAGGGTCGAGGAGGAAGACGCGGGTAAATTGTTCCCGGCGAGCCGGCAGGCGTCGAGCGTTCTCGACGTGCTCCGTTACGAGATGGCGCAACGGGGCGTGGCGGAGGTGTGCGACACCATCGTGCATGCCGTCGAACGGCGGCGCGGGGGACTCCGGTGCGTGTGCGGCGACGGGCGGATCTTCGAGGCGTCGCGCGTTGTGGTGTGCGCGGGCGGGCAATCCTCCCCGAATCTGGGCTCCAACGGCGGCGGGTTCAAAATCGCCCGGGCGATGGGCCATGCCCTTGTCGAGCCGTTTCCCGCGCTGGTCCAAGTCCGTCTCGACGCGCCCTACCTCGACCAAATCGCGGGCGTGAGCCTTCAGGGCGAAGCAGCGGCGTGGGTGTCGGATCGCCCGGCGCAGACGGAGCGCGGCGAACTGCTGTTCACGAAGTACGGCATTTCCGGAACGGCCATCCTTCAATTGAGTCGGGTCCTTTCGGAGGCCACGACGCGCGGGCGCGCCTCGCATCTGCGGATTGACTTGTTTCCGGCGTTGTCGCGCGAGGCGTTGACGGCCCTGATCAATGAACGTACGGCGAACGATCCGGGAAAATCCATCGCGTTCAGTTTCGTGGGGTTTATCCACAAGCGCCTGATACCCGTCCTGCTGCAGGCGGCGAACATCCGGGAAGCGCAACAACGGCCGTGCGGAACGCTGGACGCCAAAGAAACGGAACGCATAGCGTCCGTCCTGAAAGCGTGGACCCTTCCCTGCACGGGCACGCAATCGTGGATGTTTTCGCAAGTGACTGCGGGCGGGGTGGATGTCCGCGAGGTGGACCCGGTTACGCTCGAATCGAGGCGGATGCCCGGCGTTCATTTTGCCGGCGAGGTGCTGGACATTGACGGCGATTCCGGGGGCTACAATCTGCAGTGGGCATGGTCGTCCGGCGCCGTTGCGGGCATGCATGCGGCCCGGCTCTTGGGCCTTCGCGCCGAAAAACCATAATTCCCGGGAAAAGTCCGCTTACGCAAATGCGGGGCAAAAGAGTACAATGGCGGCATTGGGCATTGGGCACAGGAAAGGAACCGTTATGCGTCTCTGGAAAAAGATTGCGATAGGCATGGGCGTGTCGGCGCTGGCGTTGGCGGGATTGTTTGTGGTGTTTGTCGGTCCGTGGCCGGTGTATACGTCCGGTTTCGAGGGAACGGGCTATTACACGCGCAATCTCGCGGCTATCGAGACAAACGCCCGGCTGAACCATCTTACGGACACGCCCGGACCGTTGAAGGCCGGTTGGGGTGTCGCGCGGATGGACCTCGAACCCGGCATGCCTCTGGCCGGGTACGGCGCGCGGCACAACATCAAGGAATACCTCTTCGGCGAAAAGCCGAAAAAAACGGCCACCGGCATCCACGACGATTTGCATGTAAAAGCGATTGCCTTGAGCGACGGCGAGGACGTCGTCGTCATCGCGGGCGCGGACATGCTGATTGTTCCACCGAACATTGCCGAGGCCGTTCGCAAGGAGGTGGCGCGAAAGACGCCGCTGACGGCCAACAACCTTTATTTTGGCGCCAGTCATACCCACGACGGCCCCGGCGGATTTGGAGAGGGTTTGGCCGCGTTTTTCGTCGGCGGTCTGTACAATCCCAAGGTGCCCGCGATGCTGACGGCGGCTTTTACCGACGCCATCGTCGAGGCGTACAACCGCCTTGAAACCGCCCGGATGGCGCACGGCCATTTCGATGCGCCGCAATATATCCGCAACCGCGCGCGCAAGGGCCCCGTTGATTCCCGGTTGAGTTACCTTGTGGTGGAGAAGGCCGGCGGCCGCCGTTGCATCCTGCTGAACTACTCGGCCCATCCGACCGTCGTCGGTTCGCGGTTCGTCGAATTCACGGCCGAGTATCCCGGTTTCCTCCAGTCGGCCATCGAGAAGGCCATGCCGGACACGACGGTCGCGTATTTGGGCGGCGCACTGGGCAGTTCCGGTCCCGTGGCGCCGGACCGCCCGACCGACATCGAACGGGCGCAGGCCATGGGAGAAGAACTGGCCGGACTCGTCATGGCCAACCTGCACGATCTGAAGTGGCAGACCAATGTGGACGTCGCCTCCATCGGCATCCCGATTGAACTGCCGTCGTTCCAGATGCGCTTGTCGCACAGTCTGCGCGTGTCGCCGCTGCTTCCAAAAGTCTTGGGACTGCCCATCGAGGGTTGGATGCACGCCGCGCGCGTCGGCGATCTGTTTCTGGTGGGAATCCCCGCCGATTTCAGCGGCGAAATCAGCGCGCAATGGAAACGCGCCGCCGACGACGCAGGATACAGCCTCTGGACGTCGAGTTTCTGCGCGGCCTACATCGGCTATATCTCGCCGGACAAATACTACAACGAACCGAAGGCGACCAGCGACTACGAAACGGGCTTCATGTCCTGGATGGGCCCGCACCAGGAAGCCTTCTTCACGGCCTTGATGAAACGAATGACGGAGGCGCTGGGCGCGCCGCCCCCCAAGCAGGCGTTCTAACGGATCCCGCCCCATGGACGATTCGGCGCACAAAGCGGGAAGTCCGGGCCGCGCCGCAGGGCGCACGGCCGCGGTCATCGCATTGTGCACGCTGGCGCTGTTGGGGATCGTCGAAGCGGGAAGCCGAATCGCCGAACATTGGATTCGCCCGGTGGTCGCGGACTATGGACTCGGCTTCACGGAAGAAAGCCGGGTGTTCGTTCCCGATCCCAACGACGCGAACTACCTGATCACCAATCCGGTGAAACTCCTGACCTTCCACGAACAACGCTTCCGTCTTCGCAAGGACCCCGGCGTGCGCCGCATTTTCATGGTCGGGGGCAGTTGCGTATTGCTCTTGCAGGATGAAAACGGCATGCCGTTCTACCGGCGCGTCGAAGAGGCGCTGAACGTCCAAATGGAAACGCTGGCCTTTCCGGGATTTCCCGGGCCGGGCTTGTCGCGCTTGCGCGAACGGCTCGAAAAGCATTTCGGAAACGGCTGGCGGTTCGAGATCGTCAACTGCGGCGCGGGTTCGTACGGGAGCCACCGCCTGCTGCCGGTGATGGCCGAAGTGCTGAATTATGATCCCGATGCCATCCTCTATTACGAAGGGCACAATGAATTTGAGGAAATCGAGCAGATGCGGTACGTTCCCTTCGGCACGCTGCGGATACAGAACCTGCTGGAACGCCTGGCCGTCTACCGGTTGATGCGCAACTATCTTACGACACTTCGCTCGCGCCAACTGGTCAAGCCGGAAAACCGGCGGCTGCTGGTGCGCCGCTGGCCGCAACTCGCGGACGAAAAGCCCTGCCGCGACGATTACGACGCCGGGCTGCTCGGCGATCGGATGCAATCGCTCGAAAACAATCTGGAAATGATGGCCGCGCTCTGCCGACGGCGCGGCGTGCCCCTGATTCTTTCCACGGCGCCCTCGAATCTCCTGAAACCCCATGAATTTTGCGAACGGGACAAGGCGCGCTACCAGCCCGTCCATGACTTGTACCGGCAAGGCCGGTACGACGAGGCGCGGACGATTGCCGAAAAAGTGCTCTCGGAAATTTTCCGCCATCAGGCCAGCGAAGCGGAAAACACGATCCTCCGGCGCGTCGCGGCGCGCAACGAGCTGCCGCTGGCCGACGTCAAGGCCGCCATCGTCGCCGCGGAGCCCAACCATTTTCCCGGTGAAACCCTGTTTTGGGACGACTGCCATTTCTATCCGCGGGGAAACGAAATCATGCTGGACGTCTTTTTCGATGCAATCGTGGAGAACATTGATTTCTCGGTTTCGCCCGCCCGGCTCATCCGGCGCTGACCGGCAGACAAATCATCCTGCCGCGTTCCGTAGCGGATTTTGCGGACGAGACAAGCCCGCAAGATTTCCCCATTCCGGTGAAGTCCACAAGGTCCGATGACGCATACCCCGTCCCACGACCAGCATGAGGGATCCACGTTGGATTGTCCCAGAACGGCTTGACTCCATCGAAAAACCTGCTATATGATGCAACGAGTCTCAAGTTTTCCCGCGGGCTGGCAACGGCAAGGAGGCGGAAACATCCATGGCAAGAGTCGAACTGAAAAAGGTGCGGAAAGTCTTTCCGGGCGGCGTCGAGGCGGTAAAGGGCGCAGATCTCGTTATCGAAGACAAGGAATTCGTGGTGCTTGTGGGTCCGTCGGGCTGCGGTAAATCCACAACCTTGCGTATGATCGCCGGTCTCGAAGAAATTACGGATGGCGAAATTTACATTGACGGGAAGATTGTCAACGACGTACCGCCCAAAAACCGCGATATCGCGATGGTGTTCCAGAACTACGCCCTGTATCCACACATGACCGTCTATAAAAACATGGCGTTCGGCCTCATTTTGCGGAAATATCCGAAAAAGGAAATCCAGGCGCGCGTCCAGGCGGCGGCGGAAATTTTGGGCATCCAAGACCTGCTCGATCGCAAGCCGAAAGCCCTGTCGGGCGGCCAGCGTCAACGCGTGGCGGTGGGTCGCGCCATTGTCCGCCAGCCGAAGGTGTTTTTATTCGACGAGCCGTTGTCGAACCTTGACGCCAAACTGCGGGTCCAGATGCGCGCCGAAATCAGCAAACTCCACACGCGGCTGCAATCCACCATGATTTACGTGACGCACGACCAAGTCGAAGCCATGACGATGGGCGATCGTATCGTGGTCATGCTCGACGGCGTAATCCAGCAGGTGGCCGATCCGCTGACGCTTTACAACAAGCCGGTAAACAAGTTCGTGGCCGGATTCATCGGCAGTCCCCCGATGAACATGGTGGATGGCCGCCTGTCGGCCGAGAACGGTTCCCTGCGGTTCCGCGACCTTGGCGGCAGCCTCGATTTGGAAGTGGCGCCGCCGCATCGCGATGCGTTGCAGTCCTATGTGGGAAAACAGGTGACCCTCGGCATTCGCCCGGAGGATGTGCGCGAGAACATTACGCAAACGCCCGTTCCGGGTTCGAGCATCACCGCGAACGTCGAGGTGGTCGAGCCGATGGGATCGGAAATCTACCTTTATATCGGCATCGGAGGGAAGTCGCTGACGGCGCGCATCAAATCCAACATCGAGCCCGAAGTGAACAAGCCGTATGTCATAGACGTCCTGATGGACAAGGTCCACTATTTCGACGCCGCCACGGAAAAGACCATCATTTGAGGCGGCGGGGTGCATGGAAATCCATGGCGCGCGCCGGCGTGCTTTTCGAGGCCTGAAAACGGCCGCCGATCCGGGGATCAACCATGAGTCTGCACATTCATGACGTAAAACGACAGTTTGAGCACCGCTTTGGCCATGCGGCGGAGGTCGTGGTACGGGCGCCGGGCCGCGTCAACATCATCGGCGAACATACAGACTACAATCACGGGTTTGTGCTGCCCATGGCCATTGAGCACGAGACCGTCATCGCGGCCAGGCGGCGCGCCGACCGGCGTCTGCACGCCTTCGCGGCGAACCTGGACCGTTGCGTCGAAGCGGACTTGGACCATCGCGCGCGCAACGCGGACGAGCCGTGGATTGATTACGTCGTCGGCGTGGCGGACGAGGTCGCCGCGCTTGGGCTGCCGCTGATCGGCGCGGAGTTGCTGATTGCCGGCGACGTGCCGATCGCCTGCGGACTCAGCAGTTCCGCGAGTCTCGAAATGGCGGCCTTGTGCATGTTCGAGGCCCTCGGCGGTTTTCGGGTCGAAGGCGCCGAGGCGCCCCGGCTCGGCCAGCGCGTGGAAAACCGTTTTCTCGGCCTGAGTTCGGGCATCATGGACCAGTTCATATCGCGCATGGGCCGCAAAGGACATGCGCTGTTTCTCGATTGCCGAAGTTTCGCGTACGAACTCGTGCCGGTCGCGTTTGCGTCGGCCACGTTCGTCATCGCCAACACGGGCGTGGCGCGCGGCCTGACATCGTCCAAATACAACGAGCGCGTGGCGCAATGCCGCGAGGCGGTGGCGGGCATGGCAAAAACCCTGAACCGTCCCGGAACCCACCTGCGCGATTTCAACGAGGACGAGTTGACGGCGTGTCGCGGGGTCTTGTCTGATATTGTTTTCCGCCGCGCGCGGCATGTCATTTCGGAAAATGCGCGCACGCAGGCGGCCTGTGCCGTGCTGCGCGCGGGCGACGCGGTCCGGCTCGGCGAACTAATGAACGCCTCGGACGAGAGCCTGCGCGACGATTACGAGGTCACGTGCCCGGAATTGGACGCGATGACAGCGATTGCGCGCGGGCTGCCCGGCTGTCACGGTGCGCGGATGACCGGGGCGGGCTTTGGCGGATGCACGATCTGCCTAGTCGAGACCGACGCCGCGCCCGCATTTTGCGAACGTTTGATTGCCGATTACCGGCAACGGACCGGCCTGCAAGGCCAAACGTTTCTGTCCTCGCCAGCCGACGGGGCGAGCCGGGTTGAATAACCGGCGGCGCGGGGAAAGTCAGGGGGTGATTTCGCATTTGGGCATGTCGTATTTGAGCAGGGTCATCCCTTCCTGCGAAACCTTCGTCCCCGAAATGGTCAGCCGGCGCAAACCGGTCAGTTTTTTCACGTGCGGAAGGACCGCGTTGGTAATCGCGCAATCCGTCACGCTCAGCGATTCGAGCAACGGAAAATGGTTTATCACGGAAAATCCCTCGTCGGTCATTTTGAGGCCGGCCAGGCTGAGTTCGCGCAGGTTGGAAAGGTTCGCGAGGTGCTTCAACCCCGCATCCGTCACGCCGCTCGAATTGACATCGAGCCGTCTTAGTCCGGTCATGCCGGCCAGCGAAGCCATGCTGACGTCGGTCACATCGTTGCCGATAAGCACAAGCGTGTGCAGGGCATCGGGGCCAAGGGGAACCAGCGGCGACAGGTCCTTGCTGTCGCTCTGATTCACGACCAGTTTAACGACTTTCCCCGCCGGAATCGTGATGGTGCGTTCGGCGCGCCCTATCGGTTTCCATGGTTTGGCGCCCGTGGCATTCCAATCGCGTTCGAACAACTGGCCCATCGAACGGTTGTTGGGAAACACCAATGTGCGCTGCCCCTGCGGCTTGTCCGCTTCCGGCAACACGGGCGCTGCGGGTTTTTCGTCCACCACCGGCGCCGGTTCGGCGGGCGGTGGGATCGGCTCCGGCGTCAGGGAAGGCGTTGTCGCGACGATGGGCGCGGAAACCGGTTCGGAGGGCGCCCGTCCTTTCAACAGGAGGTATCCTCCGCCCGCAACAACCAGCACGAGAAAAGCGGCGGCAAGGGCAAGCCATAGGCCCCGGCGCGCGGGCGCTTCGGCGGGATGGGATTCAGGCGGCGGCGTGTAACTCCGTGGACCCGCCGGTGGGACAGCCTCCGGTTTTTTCTCCAGTTGGTCGCGGAGGCGTTCCAATTCGGCTTGCGCCTTGTCCAGTTCTTCCGCTTTGGCGTTCTGCGCGGCGCGCAAAGCTTCCATTTGTTGTACCAGGCGTTCCTCGTCGTCCGATCCTTTGGCTGCTTCACCGTGAAGCCGGTCCAGCTCCCGCTGCATGGCCGCCACGGCCGCATCCTGTTCGGATCGATCGCGCCGGGCGGCCGCCAGCGCCTCTTCCTGCGCCTGCAGCGATTGGCGGAGGGTTTCGAGTTCCGCGCGCGCCCGTTCGAGTTCTTTCGATTTGGCCTGCTCGCGGCTTTGAATCTGTTGAAGGTCTTCCATCAGGGATTGTTCGGACGCCGAGGCATTCCGGGTTTGCGCGCGCAGTTGCGTTAGTTCCTGCTGAAGGGATTCGGTAATTTTTTCCTGTTCGAGGCGGCTGTGTTCGGCGGCGGCGGCGGCCTTTTCCCGTTCCATAAGCGAAGCGCGCAACGTTTCCAATTCCGCGCGGGCCTCGTCCAGCGCCTTCGATTTGGCGTCGCCGTTCGATCGCAGTTGTTCGATTTCCGCAAGCAAGCCACGCTCGAAATCGGACGCGCGGGCTGTCGAGGCGCGCAAGCCCTCCAATTCCTGCCGGAGCGCCGCCATGGCCTGCGCCTGTTCGGATTGGCCGCGCCGCGCTTCGGCAATCGCCTCTTCGCGGGCGTTCAGCGTGCCCTTCAGCGTTTCCAGTTCGGCGCGGGCCTCGTCCAGCGCCTGCGACTTGGCGTCGCCCTGCGCGCGCAGTTGATCCAGTTCGGCCCGCAGTCCTTCCTCGGAACTGGAGGCCTTCGCGGCTTGGCCGCGCAGCGCATTCAATTCCTCGCGCAGCACCGCCATGGCCTGTTCATGTTCGGCGCTGCTGCGCATGGCCGCCGCCACGGCGTCTTCGCGCGCCGCAAGCGACTCCTTGAGCGCGGCCAGTTCGTTGCGGGCTTGTTCCAGTTCCCCGCTTTTTGCCTGCTCGTTGGCGCGCAGTTGTTCGATCTCCGCCATCAACGCCTGTTCCGAACTCGACGCATCGGCCGCATGCGTGTGCAATTCCTCGAGTTCGCGGCGCAGTGCGGCCAATTCGCGCTCCTGTTCCTGCCGGCTGTGCACGGCCGCGCCGATGGCGCTTTCCCGTTCGGCCAATGCCGCCCGGAGTTGCTCAAGTTCCGATCGCGCGTCGCCCAGCGCGTGCGATTTTTCGCTTTCGTTCGTGCGCAACTGCTCGACTTCCGACACGAGCCGCTGCTCGGACGACGCCGCCTTTTCGGCCAGCGCGCGGGTCTTGGCGAGGTCGCGTTGCAGCGCGGCAATGGCCTCCTCGCTCTCGGTATTGCTCTGAATCGCTGCGGTGACGGCGGCTTCCTGCCGGCGCACCGTCTGTTCCAGCGATTCGAGATTCTTGCGGGCGTCTTCAAGTTCACGCGATTTCGCGCGCTCATTGGTGCGCAGTTGTTCAATTTCGGCCAGCAGGCGCCGTTCGGAATCGGCCGCCTTGCGCGTCCGTTCCTGCACACTGTCGAGTTCCGCCCGCAACGCCGCCATTTGCCGTTCGTGCTCGGCATTCCTGCGCTCGGCCTCGGCCACGGCCGCCTCGCGTTCGCGCAGGGCCCCGCGCACGCTTTCCAGTTCGGCCCGCGCCGCCTCGAGCAGTTGCGCCTTGCCCGTCTCGTTGGCGCGCAACTGTTCCACCTCGCGCAACAGGGCTTCCTGCGCGTTGGCCGCGCCCGCCGCCTGATTCCGCAGTCCCTGGACTTCCCGATTCAACGCCTCAAGCAACCGTTCCCGCTCGGCATTCTTGCGCTCGGCCTCGGCAATGGCCGTTTCGCGTTCCGCCAACGCGTGTTTGAGCGCGTCCAGTTCGGCGCGCGCGCCCTCGAGCAGTTGCGACTTGGCCGTTTCCGTGGCCCGCAGTTGATCCACTTCGTCCCGGAGGCGTTCCTCGGATTCCGTGGCCTGTAGGGCGCGCGATTTCAGCGAGCCGAGTTCCTGCTGCAATGCGGCCATTGCCCGTTCGCGTTCCGCGTTCTTGCGCTCGGCCTCGGCAATGGCGGCTTCGCGATCCTGAAGGGCTGTCTTGAGCGATTCGAGTTCCAACCGCGCATTTTCAAGCGCCTTGGCCTTGGCCGCCTCGTTCGTGCGGAGCGACTCGACTTCCGCCGCCAGCGCCTGCTCGGATCGGGCTGCATCCCCCGCCTGATTGCGCAGGCCGTCCATTTCACCGCGAAGCCGGGCCAGCACTTCCTCGCGCTCCGCGCTTCGGCGTTCCGCTTCGGCAATGGCGGCCTCGCGCTCGCTAAGCGTCTGCATAAGTTGTTGCAACTCGCCGCGCGCGTGTTCGAGCGCCTCCGATTTGGCGCGTTCGTTGGCGCGCACCTGTTCGAGTTCCGCCGACAGCGCCTGTTCCGACGATACGGTGCGACGGGCCTGTTCGCCGAGGGCCGCCAGTTCGGATTGAAGCAAGGCAACCTGGGCTTCGCGCTCGGCGTTGCTGCGTTCGGCCGCCGCCAAGGCCTCTTCGCGCGCCTCGAGCGACTGCCGAAGCGCTTCCTGTTCGCGGCGGGCTTCCTCGAGGGCCTTCTTCTTCGCCTCATCCTCCGCGCGCAAACGCTCGACTTCGGAGGCGAGTTGTCGCTCGGAATCCGACGCTTCCTCGGCCATGCCGCGCACGAGTTGCAGTTCGCGGCGCAAGGATTCGACGACCTGCTGCAATTGCTCGCGATCGTCCCGCGCGGGTTTGGGTTTGGGTTTGAGTTTGTCCCGGAGCGCGGCGATCGGCTGTTCGAGCGCCTCCAGCACCATCTGCCAATGGTCCAACTGTTCCGCGCTCAGCAGATCGCGCATCGCGGCGCAGTCTTCCTGCGCCTCGCGGACGCGCGCGAGCGCCGTTTCGCAACAGACCGCGGCTTCGTCGTTCCGGCCCAACGCAGCCAAATGCTGCGCGCGAAGCGAAAGCAGCGGAATATTGCCCGGAACCAGCGGTTCGAGTTCACCAATGACGGCCAACGCGCCCTCATGCTGTCCCTGCTGCTTCAGCACAGCCAGCGCATGGCATTTCTCGTCAACCCACTGGAGATTCATGGTCCGGATTCCTCGTGCGCACAGATTAGCACAGCAAGCGCCCCGATGTCAGATCCGCCCCCAACGTTCAAGGACAAAAGGTCAAGTTGGAGAATCTGACGGGCGAAAAGCCGTTTTTGCCAGCCGATTTCCGGTTTGCTTTTTCAGAAGCGGCAGTCCTTTGTCATTTTGACGAATCCGGACGCGGTTCCGGTTCGGTTTTACTGGATTTTGCCGGTATTTTCACCCGGTTTTCCCGGCATGGCGGTTGCTCTCTTTCATGCAAAGAGTGTCACTGGGCGCGACCGGGACGCGGAACCCGGACACCCTCGGGACCCAACACAGTAGATTGTGTGAACCCGGAGGAACGGAAAATGACGAATACATGGCTGAACACGATGGACGATGCGTTCGAGACGCCTTTGAGCCGCGCAGAACACAGCAACCACGGCGTTCTGACGTCCTTGATGCTTCAGCTGGAACGGGCGGACCGCGAAAGCGGGCTGGCCGGTTCGAGTCTGCTGCATCGTTCGGCGGCCTTGGGTTTGGGCCGCGTGGTCGAAGCGTTGTTGTCGGAAAACGTGGATCCCGACTTGCGCGATTCGATCGGAGAGACGCCGCTTCACAAGGCCGCCCGAAATGGGCACAGCGATATTGCGCGGATGCTCCTCGATGCCGGCGCCAACGCGAACGCCGCATGCGTGCAGGGCTTGACGCCGCTGCATTGGGCCGCGATCACCGGCAACGCGGCGATAACGGATCTCTTGCTCGACGCGTGCGCCGATCCGCTGGTCCCGGCGCCTTATCTCGACGGTTTGACGCCCCTGGCGCTTGCCCGCATCATGGGATACGGGGCCGTTTCGCGGCGCCTGGCCGGATTGGCCGTCGCGTAAATCCACCTGTTGCATGGGAATTGCCGGATCAGGGCAGCATTTCGCCCTTATCGAGGTGGCGGATGACGGTTGCGTGGGTCGAGGCTTTCGGATCGTGCGTGACCATGATGATGGTCTTGCCGAAATCGCGGTTGAGTTTCCGCAGGATGCTCAACACGTCTTCGGCGGAACGGGCGTCGAGGTCGCCGGTCGGCTCGTCGGCAAATATGAGATCCGGATCGGTCACGAGCGCGCGGGCAATCGCCACGCGCTGCTCCTGCCCGCCGGACAGTTGGCGCGGGTAATGCGTCATGCGATCGCCGAGACCGACAATGTCGAGCGCCGTCCGCACATGTTCGGCGCGTTCCTTCCGGGACAGATCGGTGAGAAGCAGCGGCATTTCCACGTTTTCAAACGCCGTCAGCACGGGAATCAGGTTGAACGACTGGAAGATGAAGCCGATGTGATCGCTCCGCCATTCGGAAAGTTCGTCTTCGCCCAGATCGCCGATGTCGCGGCCCAACACCCAACATTCGCCGCTCGTCGGGCGGTCAATACCGGCGAGAATGTGCAGCAACGTTGACTTTCCCGATCCCGACGGACCCATCAACGACAAGAATTCCCCCGCCTGCACATCCAAATCTATATTGTCCAGCGCCACCACCTCCGCCTCGCCGTGGACAAATACTTTCCGCAGACCGCGAATCTGGATAATCGGCCGGCCCGGCCTTCCCGTGTCGTTCATTTTTCAGCCACCGCGACGTGCGCGCCGTCCGCGATCTTGTCCATCGGTCCCGTGATGACAATTTCCGATCCCGAAAGCCCCTCTTCGATCCCGACGCCGTTTTCACCTTCCGGGCCGGTCTTGACCGGCACGGCCTTGGCCCGGCCTTCGGAGAGGACATACACCACGGGATCCGGGCCGGTTCGGACCACGGCGGATCTTGGAACCCGGAGGCGGGGCCGCGCCTCGACGCCCTGCGCGTCGGCGGGCGGTTCGCCCAGGAACGTCACGCGCGCGTTGAATTCGGTCTTGACCGCGCTGTCCGGATTCGTCAACCGGACCTTGATTTGGACGGCGCCTTTCTGGCGATCCGCCTGCGGCGAAATTTCGTCCACTTCACCGTCGAACACGCGATCCGGTACCGAATCGAGCCGGATCTCCGCCTTCTGGCCCAGCGCCACTTTCGATATTTCGCTCTCGTTCAGATCCACCTCGACCTGCAAGTCGCCGAGATTCGCCATCGAGACGACCGAGTTCTTGGCGCCGCGCGTGCCGCCGAAATTCATGTTTGTCACGAGTTCGCCCTGTTCCGCCAGTTTTTCGAGGATGGTCCCGTCCATGGGCGCGCGGATAATCGTGTAATCCAGTTCCGTTTTGGCGGCCTCGACGTTCGCTTCGGCCTGCCGCAACTGCGCCTGCGCCGCTTCGATCGTTTCGCGCCGCGGACCGATCCGGACCAGTTCAGCCTGCTTGCGATCGGCATCGAGGCGCGCTTGGGCCATGTCGCGCGCGGCGCGGGCACGATCCAGTTCCTGCCGCGCGATCGCGCCCTGCCTTTCGAGCGCCTCGATTCGGCGCAAATCGAGGACGGCGTTGCGCAGCGAAGCTTCCGACGAAGCCACCGCCGCTTCGGCCGCCGCAATTTCCTGCGGACGCGACCCGGTTTCGAGTTCCGCCAGGCGGGCCTTGATGGCCTCGACCTGGGCCTCCGCCGCCTGCAATCGCGCCCGGTACTCCGCGTCGTCAATGGTCAGCAGCACGTCGCCCTGCCTGACCGTGTCGCCGCGCTTTACACGGATGTCCTGAATGCGTCCGATGATCTTGGAACTGACCTCGACCTTGTGTCTCGGAACCACATAGCCGCTCGCCGTAACCAGCGCCGGTCCCCGGCCCGAACCGGCCGTCTCGACTTCCACCCGCGCCGTCGTAACCGTTAGGGGCGCGGACCATTTCCCATACGCGAGAACACCGCCCGCACAAACCACCGCCGCGGCAAGCACGGCCCAAACCCGCCGCCCGCGATTGCGCCGCGCCCGCTTGCGTTCCTTGTCAATCCGTAACTTCGACAGTTCACTGTCCAGATTCGCGCCGTCCATCAAACACCTTCACTTCTTCGACCACTCCCACCAACACGCAGTACTCTACACTGTTGGACGTGTGCATGTATAGACTTCATACCCGAAGAATTACCGAAGGCCGTTACACGCAAATGCCGCTTGGCGGGTGAAGACCGTCCGCGTTTTTCAGCATGGCGCGTTCGTTCAAACGTAGACGCGGCATCCTTGCCGCATCCCGGTGGCGAAGCACAAGAGTCTGGAAGACTCTTCTACCATTACCACAGACGCGGAATCCTCCGGGGAAACGTGCGCCGCCGGACAGGCTGGACAACCTGTCCCACGCCTTTTTTGCGGACAGGCTCGACAGCCTGTCCCACGCCTTTTTCGCACACGTTCAGGAATGTGACAGAAGGACGCGAGGCCTTTTGTCGAACCAGCGGTCGCTACACCTGCCGGAGGGCGGCAAGGACGGGCTGGCGGGAAGCGGACCATGCGGGGAGGAATCCGCCGAAAAGACCCATGAATGCGGCGAAGACCATGCCTCGCAACATCAGTTGCGGGGTGATGGTGAAGTGGAAGGTGATCTCGGTAAAGGAGTCGAAGTTGGTCGTGCCGGTGGCGAGTCCGTTGATGGGCAGGGCGGCGATGCAGCCCACGGCGCCGCCGATCAGCGCAAGGCAGACGGATTCGATCAGAAAACTGGCCAACACCGCCGCGGGGGTGAATCCGAGGATGCGCAGCGTGCCGATTTCGCGGACGCGGTTGGCAACGTTGGCGTACATCGTGTTCATGCCGGCGAAACACGCGCCAATGGCCATGGTGAACGCGAGGAACATCGCGAACGCGCGCACGGGCCGGGCGGTCTTGGTCTGTTCGGCGTAGTAGGCGGCCTCGTCTTTCGCCATGAGTTTCAGGCGGGGATCTTTGTCAACGTAGTCCTTGATGCGCTGGACGGCGTCCTCGTCGCGTGCGCGGACGACCACCGTGCTGTACCGTTCCCGGTCGAATTCCTGCATGATTTCGCGGGCGTCCGCCCACACTTCCGAATCGTAGGCCGTGCCGCGTGCGTCGAAAATGCCGACAATGGTGAAATGGCCGCGTCCGAGCCGGGGCGTGTCGCCCAATCGGAAGCCCTGGAACCGGTTGGAAATCGTACGGGCGACGATGGCCTCGCGCAGTCCCGGACGAAACATGCGTCCCTCGACGATTCGGACGTCCGGCCGCAGGACGAAGGCCATCCGCTCGACGCCGCGTATCTGGAGGTTGGTCATTTTCCCGTTGTATCGCGGCTTGTTCACCATGGCAAGGATTTCGGGCGCGGTGATGGTGTCGCCGTTCTCGTCCGTGGCAACGCCCGGCACGCCACGGGCGATCCGGTATTGTTCCATGCCGATCTCGCTCTGGCCCTCGGCCTGCACGCCCGACCGCATGATGATGACGTTGAGCGGATTGGCCGTCGTGGTCAGGGCGCGTTCGATGCCTTGTGCGAGCGACATCACGATGATGAACGTCGCCACGACGAGGGCGAATGTCGCGGCGGTAATCATCGTGCCGCGCCAGCGCGCCGCCAAGTACCGGATGTTGTATTTGATGGGGATAAGCATGTTGTCCTTGACAAGGAGTTAGGAGTTGGGAGTTGGAAATCGCCATCTTGACTTCTGACCAGCAACCGCCCATCACCAACCACTGACTCCCGAATTTCTTCCATTGTTTATTCCATTGTTTATTCCAATTGCCGCATGGCGCTTGTAATGGGGGTATTCGTGGCTTGCCATCCGGGCAAAAGACCGGAGATCAAGCCGATCGCAATGCCGGCGGCCAGTACCGAGAGATACGCGGACAGGCTTGGATCGAATTTGGGGATGAAACCCTGGGTGATCCGGTCCAGATCGATCAATCGCAGCGATTCGCCCAGCGCGATGCCCATGCCCGTGCCCGCCAGCGCGACGAAGATCGCCTCCGCGACGACCAGCGCCATGACGGTCCAGCGCGAGAAGCCGATCGTGCGCAGAATGGCCACCTCGCGCAACCGTTCGCGCACGCTCATCGCCATGGTGCTCACCGATACCAGCAGCATCGTGAACACCACCACGCCCGCGACCGACAGGATAATCAGTTGTATGTTGCCGAGCATGGAGACGAATCCGAGGACGAACGCCTTTTCGGTTTGCGTCCTCGTTTCGGCGGGCGTGTTGCGAAACATGGCGTCAATGGCCTCGCTCACGAGCGGCACCGAGGCCGCGTCCGCCACCTTAATGACGTAGGATCCCGCTTGGTTGAGGCCGCCCATGGCCTCGTTGAAGTAGTCGTAATGAAAATACAGCATGTTCTGGGTGATGGGCGCGGTAAACGATCCCACGATTTTCAGATCGAGGTCCACCGGAAAGATGTTGCCGTTCAACGTGAACCGGTCGCCGATCTTCCATCCGTACCGCCGCATCAGATCCTCGCCCGCGACGGCGGCGGTGCGATCCGCGATGAATGCCGCGACCTGTTCGGGCGCGATTTTCTGTTCGGAATAGATTTCCCAAATGGCCTTGGGATCCGTCGCGAAATTGGCGAACTGGTAATTGGGATCGCGGTATGTGCCGTTGAACCATTGGAGCGGCGCGGCATGGGTCACGTTCGGAACGCGCTTGATTTTGTCCAGATACGAAATCGGCATCATGTCCGCGAGCGACGTGGTGCGGATCGTCAGCAGGCGCAGCGCGGAGTCGTCTTCAATCACCGGGTTCAACAGCATCCCCATGAAGGTGAGGAGGATCATCAAAAGAAACAGCGAGAAGCCGATGCTCAGCATCGTCAGCGCCGTGCGCCGCTTGTTGCGCAACGCGTTTCGCCAGACAAAGCGTCTCAAATTCATTTTCGCCGTCCTTCAGGGAAGCGTTCCCGTTTCAGAACGTGAAATTGTATTCTGCATCCGCGAACAGGGGCGCCTGCGCGTCCTTGTTCGACACGACCGTCGGCGCGAGGGGCCACGCGATGCCCAGCGCCGGATCGTTGTATCGCAGGGCGCGCTCCGCCTCCGGGGCGTGCATGCCGCTGCATTTGTAGTAGACCATCGTGTCGTCTTCCAGCGCCACGAACCCGTGCGCGAACCCGGACGGCAGCCACAGCCAGCGGTTGTCGCCTTCCTTCAGCGTGGCGGCGAAATGACGGCCGAACGTGGGCGATCCCCTGCGCAAGTCCACGCCGACATCGTATACCGCGCCTTTGATCGCCCGAACGAGTTTTCCCATGCCGTGCGGTTCCAACTGATAATGCAGTCCGCGCATGGTCCCCTTGACGGACAGGCTCAGGTTGTCCTGCACGAAGCGTTCGGCGAAACCGGCCTCGCGCCAGATGACGGCTGAATACGTTTCGGAAAAAAAACCACGTTCGTCGTGGAAACATCCCGTCTCGATGAACAACACACCCGGAAAATCCGTTTCCTGGATTTTGATCGGCATCGGCATTTCGCAACCCTCCCGTCTTTTGCCGTTACATGCGCGAGATGCGATAACAATCAAGGCCGGCCATGAAGCCTTGTGACGCGTCATTCTTGCCGGTAATGCGTAATTCCATCGTGTTCGCGCCGGCTTTGAGCGTGATCGGAAATTCGATCTTGCGCCGCACGACGCCGCCCGCGTCGTAGCCGTCCCACGCCGCCGCCTTTTCGCCGTTCACCCACAGTTCGCACGTCCCGTAATCCGGCGCTCCCGTGTACCAAAGTTCGACCTTGTAGGCGCCTGCGTCGGATTCCCCGGCCGGAGGGACCGGGATGGCGTAGTTCTTCGGCGCGTCCGGGCGGAACCAGAGATGGCTGCCGTTGCTCCACTCCCCGCCGTAACCGCCCATCGGCTGCACAACCACCTCTTCCGCGCCGATTGCGGTTGCCAGTTCCTCCGCTTCCGTGGCGCCGGCCTCGCCGTGTACCGTCGCCTCGCCCGGCAGCCGTTCATCCGGGGCCGGCAGCGGCGGGAACGGCACATGCGGCTCGGTCTGGTACCAATACGCGACCGACGAGAAGTCGTCGTTTCGATCGTTTGCATGGCCGTGTTCGATGGTCACACGAATATCGGTCGTGAACGGAACGGGATCGGCCAGGTGATAGCGGTAGACGTTCCACAACGCGTTGCGCGCGTGTTCCCCGCGTAGCGGGCAGCCGAAATACGGGTTGCTGAACGCGGGGCCGTAACACCACGCGCCGCAGAAGTAATCCTCGGATCCCGTGCCGTGCAGGGCGGGCTTCTCGCTGCCGTCCACATAGATCATGTCGTCCCCCTCGCCCCACCATCCGTCCGCGCGGTTGTGGATCGAAAGGTTGCAGCCCACGTAATGCCCGCGCCCTTTCGCTTCCACCAACAGGTAGTTCTGGCCCGGCGTGCAGGGGTATTCCTGCCGGTATTGCGCATGGAAACAGGCGGCGTCCGCCATCGGCCTCTTGTATTGCTCGTAGTCCACGTAATAGTAAAATGCGCCGCACGCGACCGGGCCGTCGTTCGTCACCGTCACCCGCGCCCCATTCGCGAAGGGCATCCGCCAGAAACAATTCAGGGCATGGCTCGTTCCAATCTGAATCGGCAGGCAGTCGTACTGGTAATATTTGCCGTGGCCCAGCCCGAAAAAGTCGCCGATTGGCGACTCGACCGACGGATGCTCCTCGCCGTCCCAATACATCCGCAGAACGAGGTTTTTAAGGTGCCTCGGATCGTCCGATGCGATCGTCACCCAAATGTGCGTAATTGCGCCCGCTCCTTCGATAAGGGCCATCGGCCGCGTTTCGCCCGGCTGAATGGGCCAGTCTTGGCGCCCGTCGGCGTTTCCGCCCGACGGATCGAAACTCGATTGGCGGGCCGCCGTGAAATCCTTCAGCAGCGGCAGATTGCCCAACAATCCGCCGCCGAGATCCCCGCGCGCCGCGGCGCCCGAAACGATACCTATCCATCCCGCAACCAGCACGGCCAAAGCGACATAACGATTCATCGGAAAAGCCTCCACGTAGTGTTCATGCCCATCGTTATGCTATCACCCGCGCATCGCGCGAAACAAGGAATGGAGAAGCCGTTTCCTGTACAATGACCGCGGCCAACAACCGATTCAGGAATGCTGCCTATGTCCAAAAGAAAGAAAGCGCCGGACGCTCGCCGGATACGCGGCGGAATCCACGACGCGGCCGGTCCGCGGATTCAGTGGTTGAATCTTGTGCCGATGCTGGATTTCTGGGGCCGTGAAATCCAGCGGTTTTACAAACTGGAAACGCTGGCCAGCGCGACGGAATGGTCCTTGCGTGGCCCGGACCGCTTCATCCTTCCCACTATCCAGGACGTGATGGGCCCCTCGGCGGTGACCTCGCTCGTATTCGAGTTGTTTCAGGAGGGGAAATATCAGTTGATTTTCCGGCTGCAGGCGTTCAACGCGAAACGGAAACGGTTCGTGTTTGGATTCGTCGTGGCCAAGCACGAGGGCGCATACAGCGACGTGGCCCGCGCGGAACACGCCAACCTGCGCCTGCTGCATGAACGCGCGCCGAACTGGATTGTGCGCCCGTTCCGCGGCGGCCCCATCTTCCTGCCGGACCGGCACCACCGCAAGGATCGCGGGCGCGAAGTGTACGCCTATCTCACGCAATGGCTTTCCGGGTATCACGAATTGGGCGTCAACCGCGACCTCCAATTCTTCATCAACGTCGCCAAACCACACACCTTCACCCTCGCGCAAACGGAGGAATTGAAGGCCAGGATGGTGGAAATCATCGCGCGCACCTATGACGCCGAACGCCGCGACGGTATGGACATGCCCCAGGTGGCTTCGGGCGATTTCGTGGTGACACCGCCCTCCCCCGGTCCCCTGAAACTGAAACTCATCGCATGCCGCCGTCTCGCGCGCCACCTTACGCCCGCCCGGCTGGTCCATCGCATCGCTTCGACGACGTGGGACTGGGGCGGCAAATCGTTCCGCATCGCACCGGCCGAATTACCCGCGCTTTACGAAGGCCTTGCCAGGGCGCGGGGAAAAGAGGAAGCCCGCGCATGGATGGACGCCTGCCGCGCGGCCATCGAGGAAGGCCGGCTGCCGATTGTGGAACCATGGTCCCTCGAGGATTGGAAAACCGCGTCCGGCAAATCAAATCCGTAGCGGACGCACGCATTTCTCGCCCCTGCGGCGACGATTGGACGAAACACCGTGTCGTCTGTGTCATGCCTTGTCTCCTGTTTTTCCATCAAGAAAATGTCGGCGCCGTAGACGCGGCATCTTGCCGCGTTCTTTACAATCCAATCCGGGGCCACATACAACCTGTTGTGTTCCAAAAAATAATAGGCTACAATCCATCGTTGTAAAGGATAAGAGGGAGCCTTTTGTGCGGGTATACGCTTTTTGTCTGGTCGTGGCGTTGTGCGCGGTGGAAGCGCACGGGGGCGAACCTGTCTACGCGCCGGTCGAACCGGGCTTGGTGGGCGTGTTGCGCGATGGCCGTCAATTGTTTGCCGAATGCCGTCCGCCGAAAGGCGCGGATCCGGCGGCCTTTTTCGCCCGATACCTTTCCAATCCGCAGGATGCGCAACGATACAAGGACCGCGTGGCGGTTGCTCTTCGTTTCGATCAGTTGAACGGGGAAACGCGGCGGAAGGTTCTGTTGTCCATTTTCAGGCAGGACACCGTGGACGAAACGGGCTGGTGGCATACGGTGTTGTGCGAAGGGCGCGAGGGCCAAGAATCACTCTGGGCGCTGTGCGAATGGGTGACGGGCAAAGGCACGAATTATCGCGTGGTCATGGCGGACAAGCGCAATCACGCGGCGAACACCGTGCTGGAAAAGGGGCAACGTGTTTTGATTCCCGCCGAACTGCTGCTCGACGTAATGAAGGCGCAAGCCGACGCAAAATCCGCCGGAACCACCGGCGACACGGCCCGGGCGTCCGAAGAGGCGCCCGCAAACCTGGACGCGCTGGCCGCGGAACTTACCTACGGTTCGGATGCCCAAGGACCCTATGCCGTCTATCGCCTGAAGTCCGGCGAGGCGCTGTATACGGCCGTCGTCGTGCGCTTCACGGATATCCAGGGCCATAACGCCGTCTTGGAAGCCTGCGACGTCATCCAACGCCGCAGCGGCATCAAGGATGTGCGCGACATGCAGGCCGGCCAGAAAATTCTGATTCCCCTCGACATGTTGTCCAACCGCTACAAGCCCCGGGGAGACAAGGACCGCCAGGAATACGACGAGACCATCGTCGAAGCGAAGCGGCTGCGCAAGGACCGCCTGCGTTCGAAGGACCTTCAGGGCGTCGTGGTCGTGCTGGATGCCGGACACGGCGGACGCGACCGCGGCGCCGAACATGCCGCCTCCGGATTATACGAATACGCCATCAACTATGACATCGTGTGCCGCGTGAAACAATTACTGGAAACAAAAACGCAAGCGAAAGTGTACGTCACCACGAAGGATTTGAAACGCGGCTATGCGACAAGCGACGCGCGGCGGTTCTCGCCCGACAATCGCGTGGTGGTGTTGACGACTCCCCATTATGAAAACGAGGACGCGAAAATTTCGGCGAATTTGCGCTGGTACCTTGCAAACGCCATCTTTCGCGCCGAAACCGCAAAAGGCGTCGAACCCCGCAAAATGATCTTCACGAGTTTTCATACCGACGCCCTGTTCGACGGACGCCTGCGCGGGACGATGATCTACCTGCCCGGCGCGAATTACCGCCGCCCGCGCGAGGAACCCGGCGGCGGCATTTACGATCGCTTCAGGGAGGCACGGGAATGCCGCGCCGTGACCTTCAGCGCGGCGGAACGCCGGCGCGACGAGGCCTTGTCGCGCAATCTCGCCGAGGACGTCATGGAGTCCCTGGGCAAGAAACGCATCCGCCGCCACCTGGAAGGCGATTGGATCCGTTCACAAATCCGGCAGGACGGAGGGCGCGTTTACGTGCCCGCCGTGTTGCGCAATACCCAAATCCCGACCAAAATCCTCATCGAATCCGCCAACATCACCAACGAAATTGACCGGAAAAACTTGGCGGATCCCTCGTGGCGGCAGACATTCGCCGAAGCCTACGTGGATGCGCTCCGGACCTATTTCGGCTCCTGATTCGCCACGGATAACGGGAACGGCAACCCGCAGCACGCCGTGCCGATGGCGAAACGCGCGCGGGTCTTCACGTCCCTTTTCGGGCGCTGTCCCATTCGGCGTCGAGCGCCTTGAGCAACTTATTGACGTCGCGTTCGCCGGCGACGATTTCCTGCATGATCCTTGCCAGGATAAGCGTCATGGTGGGCGGGGGCAAATCGTCGAGCGCGACATGGTATCCCAGCGTCGTGCCATACTTGTTCAGGTTCGCCTGCATGTCGTCAATGAGACGCTGCGCGGGGGGCCAATCGCTCCTCGGTCCCTTGACGGGCACTTTGGCGGCCTCGGCGAACTGGCACTCGCCGTCCAGGAACAACTGGTAGACCTCCGGATCGTAGAACAGTTCCATGGCGGACATGGCCTTTTCGAGTTTTTCGCCCGTCGCGGAGGTCGTGACGGCCCACCCCGATTGCATGCCGGATGTCCGTATGAAGACCGGAGGCCGTCCGACAAGCGACGGCACGGGCCAGTACGCCATGTCGAAATCCACCTTGTTCGGCTCGATGTCGCCGGCCATCCAGCAACCCATCATCCACGTCGCGCCCTTGCCGCCGTAGAACGCGCGCTGCTCCTCGTTGTACCCGTCGCTGAGCGCGCCCTTGTCAACGTACTTTTCGACGAGCCGGATCATTGTCTCCATGATCTTCGGCATGATCGGGTCCGTTGCAAACGAGATTTCCCCCTTGTCGCGGCGAATCGTCCACGACGGCGTCCCGGCTTCCGGCGTCGTGGCGCGATCGTACAGATCCGACGCGATGGCGTAGAACAGCGGCATCGAGGCCGGCCATTCGCGCCCGCCGAACACCAGCGGCTTATAACCCTTCGCCCTGAGTTGGTCGAACGCGGCGAACCACGCATCCCACGTCGCGGGCGGTTCCGTCACGCCGATGTCGTCCCACATCTTTTTATTGACGACGATGCCTTGCAATTGGAGGCCGCACTGCGTGTTGTACCGTTTGCCCTTGTACGCGGCGGGCAAGGCGATGCCGAACTTTTCGTAATAACTGTCGGGAAGGGGAACCAGGTGCCCGCCGTCGGCGAGGAAATTCGTCATTTCCCACGTCATGACGATTTCCGGCAGATCGTCCGTCGCAATGCGGGATTTATAATATTCCGTTCCTTCCATGTTGCCGAGATCGATCAATTCCATGATCCAGCCGGGGTTCTTCTTCTCAAAGGCCGCCTTCCACCCGTCGAAATGCCGGCGAAACCCCTCGCGCCCGCCGATGTTCCGCGTCACGCGGATTACGTTCGCGTCCTTCGATACGCCGCAGCCGCAGCCGACCGCCAACGCCAGCAGGCCCATTGCCAATAACGCGCTAAAAATCCTCAAGAGTCTATCCATTTTCGGACCCATCGCGAGCGAGGGGGCAGGCCGCCACGCGCACATACGCCTTTTCACCGGGCGGACAGGCGCCCGACTCCGCAAAATCCCCGTCGTGCGCGGCGATAACACCTGCGCCCACCGGCACGGGATACCGTTTGCGGCCCCGTCAAGGACCACTGTCTCGATGTGAACGATGTTCCATTCCGCCCACTTGCCGGAATGTCATGATCGCAACGATAGTACCACTGTCCGGACAAATCCGCAAAACCGCGCGCCTAATCCGAATCTCTCACAACCGCAAGGATCGCAAGGATCACAAAAGTGTACGAATGAACGAATTACGCGCGTGGAAAAGGGGCTTCTGTTCGTGACGGATGGTTCGTCACATCATCCCTTCTGATACCGCGCGCAACACGCAGGGGTCTTGGGCCATCGCGAGGCTTCCACGCGATCCATGCATTCTTTGTGGTGAGAATTTCGGGCTCATAACGGGTTCAGACTCGCCAACACGCCTGAAAGCGGCAAGATGCCGATCGGCATTTTGTATTTCAGCAAGCCGATTTGGAAATCGGCGTTACATTCTGAGACGTTCACGACTTCGAGAACACGGTAGCCTCAAGGCGTTTATACTTTTTTCAGAATCGGTCGAATGAGACGGCGTTCGGCACGAAATCCCGGAGGGACGGTCTTTTGGCTTTCTTCCGGATCTTCTCAAACCATCCCTACAGGACTCACCGGTCCGGTGTACGACCTCATTTGACGGGTATCCTCATCGGTCATGCACAAAGTCCAGGTATCAGGATTTTTCTGATACCCAACCGCCGGCGTTTATTGTATAGTATAGTATTGCTTGATGAGCGGCCGGACGGCTGCCATCCGGCGCCATTGCAAAGCAGGACGGCGCAACGCCGTGTGTGCGCGCGCGGTGGCGTGGCCGGCAACGGAAACGAAAGCGGTTCCATGGAGCATTCGGAAAAATGACAACCCAAGCGACCTGTAAACTGCTCTTCGCCGGCGCGTCCGCCGAAACGATGCACGGCGCCATCGAACATCACGCGGGCTTCGACCTGAAGTGGACCGTGAACGAAACCGGCGAGATGCTGCGTCTAACGGAACAGGAACATCCGGACATGGTGATTCTGTCCCACGGAATGGCCCGGGCAAACCTTGTGCCGTCCATACGGGCGCTCGTCGAACGGTCGCCGGCCACGAGGATCCTCGTGATTTCGCGGCACAACGACAGCCGTCTCGCGTTGCGCGCCTTCATGGCGGGCGCGTCGGGTTTCATGATCGAAGACCGCGCCTTCGAGGAACTGCCGGCGGCTTTGGAAACGATCCGGGCCGGAGAAAACTATCTCAGCCCCGGCATCGCCGGCGAGGACGACGCAACGGACAACGGGGATTTAGCGCCGCCTCCGGAGGACGCCGGCGCCGCCGACGGGCGGGTTCCGGCGCTCTGGCGCAAGGCGGGGGATCGGCTGGCCGCCCGCCCGCCCCGCGCACTGGTCGTGGACGACGAGGAGGCGATCCGCAAGGCGTTCACGACTCTGCTCGAACAGGCCGGCTGCCGGGTCGTCCCGGCGGCCACGGCCGACGAGGCCATCGCGGAAATGAAACGGGAAGCGCCCGACATCGCGTTCGTGGATCTCGTCATGCCGGGCGGCTCCGGCGTGCAGGTCATCCGCGCGATTCGCGAACTCGACGACACCTTGCCGGTCATCGTCGTCACGGGTTATCCGGACAGCGAATTGATGGACCAAACGATGAACTATTCGCCCCTGTTCGTGCTGGCGAAACCGATCCGCATGAAACCCCTCCTCGACGCCGCGCGCAGCGCCCTCGCCGGACGCAACGCCCTGCGCCTCGCGGAGAACCGGCCATGATCGATCCCGTGCGGCGGCCCGACGCGACAACGGCGCCTGTTCACAACGCTATAGCCGTCTTCTGCATTACCACCCATGAAATCGAGGATCGCGGTTACTTCACGGAAGAAGCGATCGCCTATTTTCCGGGGATCCCTTTTCGCAACAAACTGGACTTCAACCGTTACGTGCTTATGAAAGGCGTTCCAAGGGAAAGGCTTTTTTCATGGCATACGCAAATACAATCCTGATCGTCGGTCACGACTCGGAACCGATGCAATTTCTCTCGAATATCCTTGTTTCGGAAGGATTTTCGGTGCAAACAGTATCCAGCGGGGAGGAAGCGTTACGGATAACGTCCACGTATAGTCCTGGCCTGATGGCAATCGAAACGGACCTGCCGGACATGAGCGGACTCGAAGTATGCCGCCGCCTGAAGAATCGCAAGGAAACGCGCGACATCCCCGTTGTGTTCCTTGCTTCGGCCGGGCGCAACATCGAGGCCGCGGAAATCGAAGAGGGATTTCGCTTGGGCGCGGTGGACTGCATCACCATGCCGTTCGATGGCAGGGAATGTGTCGCCCGCATACGGTCGCATTTCGAACAAGGCCGGATCATGGCCCTCTCAAGGGAAGGCGAGGCACGGTACCGGGCTATCTTCGAAAACATGGCGGCTGCTTGTTGCCTCGACCAAATCGTCTACAAAGACGGACGGGCGGTGGATTACCGGATTCTCGACGTGAATCCCGCCTATGAACGCATCACCGGCCTGTCCAGGGATCGCGCCGCGGGATCCCTGGCCTCCGAACTGTATGGAACGGGATCGGCCCCCTTTCTCGATATCTACACACGTGTTGCGGAAACGGGCGAAGCCGCTTCTTTCGAGAGTTTTTTCCCTCCCATCGGAAAACATCTCGCCATAACCGCGGGAAGCCCGGCCAAAGGGTTTTTTTCCACCGTATTTTTAGACATCACCGATAAAAAACGGACGGAAGAAACCTTGCGGCAAACCTTGTCCGAACTGGCCCTGCAAAAGGGCATTGCCGACGTCCTGTTGACGCATCCGGGCGACGAGGCCTACGCGGACGTCCTGGAACTAATCCTGCGGCACACAGGAAGCCCGCTGGGCTTGTTCGGTTACATCAACGACAACGGCGATCTGGTCTGTCCCTCGCTTACCCGTCATGTTTGGGATTGTTGCCAGGTTCGGGACAAAACCTTCGTGTTTCCGCGCGCGGCATGGGGCGGTCTTTGGGGGCAATCCCTGTTGGAAAAACGGACCCTGCGAACCAATGCGCCGTTGCATCCGCCATCCGGTCATGTGTCGTTGACGAGGTGCATTGCGGTTCCCATTTTCTTTGAAGACGAACTGTTTGGATTGATTGTCGTGGCGAACAAGGAGACGGAATACGATGAAACCGACGAAAGCCGGATGGAATCCGTCGCTTCCTACCTGGCGCCTTTGATCTCCATTCGCCGGACGCGCGAACGAGTCGAGGAACAGAACCAACGAAATATGCAGCGCCTGAAAGTACTGGCGGACATTCTGCAATATCGCGCCGAAAACCGGCAGGATTTCCTCGATTATGCGCTGGAAAAGGCCATCGGCCTGACCGAAAGCAAGATCGGATATATCTACTTCTATGATGAGGAGCGCAGGCAGTTCGAGCTAAACACCTGGTCAAAGGATGTGATGAAGGAATGCGCCGTCATCAATCCCCAGACCTGCTACGAACTGGACAAGACGGGTATCTGGGGCGAGGCCGTCCGCCAGCGGAAGCCGATCCTCGTCAACGATTTTCAGGCCGATCACCCCTTGAAAAAGGGCTATCCCGAAGGTCATGTCAGGCTCACGCGATTCCTGGCCGTCCCCATTTTCCACCAGGACCGGATTGTCGCCGTGGTCGGTATTGCCAACAAATCCACGGACTACACCGAAACGGACATCCTGGAATTGACCCTTCTGATGGAAGCGGTCTGGAAATCGGCCGAAACGGTGCGCGGCGAAGAGGCCCTGCGCCGCATCGAATGGCTGCTGACGAAAAAGCCCCCCACGGCCGACGACCCGTATGCGCCGCTCTACGGGGATCTTACCGAATTGAACGAGAACGGATTGATCCGGTCGTCCGTGGGGAAGGACATGCTGCTCGATATCGTTTCGGAATATCTGGATCTGTTGGGCACGTCCGCGGCCGTGTACGAGAAGAATGGCGATTATGCCCTGGGCATATTGTCTTCTGGTTGGTGCCAATTCATGGATAACGCATCGCGGCAGCTGTGCGGCACGGACGACAACCGCGTCGCATTGGCTTGCGGCAAATGGCTATGCCACGAATCCTGCTGGGAAAGCGCATCGCGGGCGTCCATGGCATCCGGCGGCCCCGTGGATATCGAATGCGCCGGCGGGATTCACGTGTACGCCGTTCCGGTAAAGGCCGGCGATGAAATTGTCGGTTCCATCAACGTCGGCTACGGCGACCCGCCCCGCGATCCCGCGAAACTGGCTGAACTCGCCGCGGCCTACGGTGTCAGCCATGAAGAATTGCTGGAACGCGCCAAAGCCTATGAATCGCGTCCCCCGTTTATCATCGAGATGGCCAAGCGCCGGCTGGAAGCCTCGGCCCGCCTGATCGGGGAAATGGTTGACCGCAGGCGGCTTGAAGAAAAACTTTTTGTCCAGGAACAACAACATCGCGCCTTGGCAAAACTCGCCAAAGCCGCCTTGGAAAACAACGACTTACAATCGTTGTTCGACAAGGCGGTTGTCCAACTCGCCGAAATAGTGGGAACAGAATATAGTAAAATCCTGGAATTGCTTCCCGATGGCCGTGCACTGCTGCTGCGCGCCGGAATCGGGTGGAAGGAGGGGCTTGTCGGAAAGGCCACCGTTGGAACGGACTTGGATTCGCAAGCCGGATTCACGCTCAAGAGCAGAACACCCGTCATTGTGGACGATCTGCGTTCGGAAACGCGTTTCAAGGGCCCGCCCCTGCTTCGCGATCACGGAGTGGTCAGCGGCATCAGCGTGATTATCGGCAAGCAGGAAGCACCTTGGGGCGTGCTCGGCCTGCATACCCGGCAACGGCGATCGTTCACAAACGACGATGTGCTTTTCGTGCAAGCGGTGGCCGATATCCTGGCCGAAGCGGTAAACCGGGTCCGCGCCGAAGAAGAGGCGGCCCGGATCGGCCAACAATGGCAGAAGACCTTCGATTCGACCCACGACGCCATCTGGATTTTGGATTCCACCCAAAAAATACTGCGATGCAATAATCCTACCTATCGGATTTTCGGTCTGAAGCCCGAAGAATTGGCGGGCAAGCATTGCTGGGACGTCGTCCACGGCACAGACGCTCCAATTGCGGAATGCCCAATACTTCGGGCACGCACAAGCCTGCGGCGTGAAACCATGGAATTGCAAATAGGCACATCATGGTACGAAATCACCGTGGATCCGATTGTGGATGCCGATGGCCGTTTCAATGGCGCGATTCATATGATTGCCGAGATCACCGATCGCAAACAGATGCAGGAACAGTTGATACAGGCGCAGAAGATGGAGGCGGTGGGTCAGTTGGCCGGCGGCGTGGCGCACGATTTCAACAACCTCCTGCAGGGGATCGTGGGATACAACCAGATGATACTCGACCACCTGCCGGAGGGAGACAGACTGGGCGAATTCGCCGAGGAAGTGGCCAAGGCCGCCGAACGCGCCGCGGGCCTGACCCGGCAACTGCTGGCCTTCAGCCGCCGGCAGGTCCTCGAAATGGAGGACCTCGACCTCAACGAGGTCGTCGAAAATATCATGAAAATAATTCGCCGGGTAATCGGCGAACATATTCGCTTAAGCATTATTCCCGGTCACCGCCTGGGCACGGTCCACGCCGACCGCGGCCAGATGGAGCAGGTGTTGATGAACCTGTGCGTCAACGCGCGCGACGCCATGCCCGACGGCGGCGAGTTGACCATCGAAACGGAGAATGTCGTGTTCGACAGCGACTACTGCGCGACGCACGCATGGGCCGTTCCGGGACGGTATGTGCTGCTGAGCGTCACCGATACCGGCCACGGCATGGAAGCCGAGACCCGAAAGCATATCTTCGAGCCGTTCTTCACCACCAAGGAATTGGGCAAGGGCACGGGGCTGGGACTGGCCACCGTTTACGGCATCGTCCGGCAGCACCAAGGCATGATCCAGACGTACAGCGAAGTGGGCAAGGGCTCCACATTCAAGATCTACCTGCCGATCGTCGAACGGGCGGCTTCGAAAATCGGCGCCAAGATCGAACAGCGGGCCGGCGGCGGCAACGAAACCATCCTGCTGGCCGAAGACGACGAAATAGTCCGCAACCTCGCCGCGCGCATCCTCGAAAAAGCGGGGTACACGGTCCAGACGGCGGTCAACGGCATGGATGCGCTCCGCGTATTTCGCGAAAGCAAAGAAAAGATAGATCTCGTGCTGGCGGACGTGGTCATGCCGGAACTCGGCGGCAAGGGACTCTACGAGGCGCTACACAAGGACCATCCGGACCTGCGGTTCCTCTTTTCGAGCGGATACAGCGTAAACGCCGTCCACACGAACTTCGTGCTGCACGACGGCACACAATTGATCCAGAAACCGTATTCGCCCGAGGCGCTGCTGCGGAAAATCAGGGAATTGTTGGAGAGTAGGAGTCCGTAGTCGGGAGTTGGTGGATGGCGGCTGGTGTGAGGTTTGTCGTAAACAGGAAGAACGATGAATATAAGGGTGTTCAACGTAGACGCGGCATCTTTGCCGCGTTCAAAAAGAAGATGGAAGCCTCTGCTACGTTGTTTACGTTTCTGCCATCCGTACCGTTTTTTTTCTTCCGCGGGGGCAGGTCGCCGATGTCCTGTTCGTCCCTTGAATTCCCGGCCTTCCGCCTGCCGCGCGGATTGCCGGACAACCCCATGGGAGATCCCGCAGATGGATGCTGAAACCAACGCGATCCGCGTACTCGTCGCGGACGATGACCCGAACCTGCTGAAACTGGTTGCGCGCGAACTCTTGGGCAAGGGTTTCGCGTGCGAGACCGTGTCCGACGGCGCCGCCGCGATGGAGGCGATGGGCAAAGCGGAATTCGACGTGGCCCTGCTCGACATCGAGATGCCGGAGTTGGACGGTTTCCAGGTGCTGGACGCCATGCACGGGAAACATCCGGACACCGTTCCCGTCATTCTGACGGGCAAGGGCGACATTCCGCGCGCCGTCAAGGCCGTAAAACTGGGCGCGTTCGATTTTCTCGAAAAGCCCTGCAACCCGCATCTGCTCGAACACACCATCCGCCGCGCCGGCGAATACCGCCGCGCGCACAGGCACGCGCGGAAAATGGAAGCCGAGGCGGACGAAACGCGTACGGCCCTCCAACTCGAACGCGCCCTCAACCAGGCGCAGAAACTGGAATCGGTGGGACGCCTGGCCGCGGGCATCGCCCACGAGATCAACACGCCCGCGCAATACGTGGGCGACAACCTCGAATTCCTCCAGTCGGCCCACGCGGACATCGTGGCCCTGATAAACCTGTTTCGCAGGCTGATGGAATCGCCGGCGGCGGACGCCCTGCCGCCGGATCTGTTGAACGAGGCCCGCGATCTGAATGAAACGGCCCATTTCGAGTACCTTGCGAACGAAATCCCCCGCGCCATCGCGCAGTCCATCGAGGGCATCGGACGGATCACGTCCATCGTCCAGGCGATGAAGGAATTCTCGCATCCCGGCGTGACGGAGAAGACCCTCGCGGACATCAATCACTGTATCGAGAGCACGGCCACCGTGTCGCGCAACGAATGGAAATACGTGGCCGATCTCGAAATGGACCTGGACCCGAGTCTGCCCCGTGTCTGGTGTCTGCCGGCCGAACTCAACCAGGTCTTTCTCAATCTGATCGTGAACGCGGCGCACGCTATCGCAGACGTTGTCGGCGACGGTTCGGAAACCAAGGGACGAATCATGATTAGCACCCGTCGCGACGGCGATTGGGTGGAGATTCGCATTTCCGACACCGGAACCGGCATACCGGACGAGTTCCGCGACCGCATTTTCGATCCGTTTTTCACCACCAAGGAAGTGGGCAAGGGCACCGGCCAGGGATTGGCCATCGCGCGGAACGTCGTGGTGAACAAGCACAGCGGAACCCTTTCCGTCGAAAGCGAGGTCGGAAAAGGAACGGCGTTCATCATTCGGCTGCCCGTTGTCGAAGGGTGAAGGAATATGACCAAAGGGAAAAAGAGACTCTTGTTCGTTGACGACGAACCGAACGTGCTCGAAGTCCTGAGGCGTTTGCTGGACCTGTGCGGCGAGCCGTGGGAAGGCGTCTTTTGCACCGGCGTGGACGACGCGCTCGACGCGCTGCGCCGCGAGGCGTTCGACGTGATCGTGTCGGACATACGCATGCCCAAAAAGGACGGCATCGCCCTCCTCGAGGCCGTGCGCGGCGACGAGGCATTATCCCGGATCCCCATCATCATCCTCACCGGCGAAGGCGATCGGACGCTGAAGCGGCGCGTGCTCGATCTGGGCGCGACCGATCTGTTGAACAAGCCCGTGGGCCGCGAGGATCTGATCGCCCGCTTGCGAAGCGCAATCCGCATCAAGGAATTCGAGGATCATCTCGCGAACCAGGTCGAAGTGCTGGATGGCCTTGTCCGCGAACGCACCCGGCAATTGGAAAAATCGCACCGCGAGGTCGTGTGGCGGCTGGCCAAGGCGGGCGAATTCCGCGACGACCAGACCGGCAATCACGTGGCGCGCGTCGCGTGGTGTTCCTACATCCTTGCCCGGAGGATGGGAAGAAACGGCGGGTTCGCGGAATTGCTTTTTCTGACCAGCCCGCTGCACGATATCGGAAAAATAGGCGTTCCGGATAAGATTCTGCTCAAGGAAGGCCCCTTGACGCCGGAGGAGCGGGCCGTGATTGAAACTCACACGGAAATCGGCGAAAGCATTCTGCGGCAGCCGCCCAAATCCATCATGATGGCCGCGCAGGCCATCCCGAACGGATATACGACGGACGACGAGGCGCTGCCGTCCCCGTTGCTGCAAATGGCCACCGTCATCACGCGCAGCCATCACGAGAAATGGGACGGTTCCGGATATCCGGACGGGCTGGCCGGCGAGGACATCCCCGTCGAGGCGCGCATGGTCGCCTTGGTGGACGTCTACGACGCCCTGCGATCGAAACGGCCCTACAAACCCGCCATGAGCAACGAGGAGGCTGTCGCCATCCTGCAAAAAGGCGAGGGAAGCCACTTCGATCCGCGCATGCTCGAATCGTTTCTCGACGAAAACAACCATATTGTGGAGGTGTACGATCGATTCGGAGAAGAGGGCGAATGAACCCTGTTTCGGCCGCGGCCGTTGAAGGTTCCCGGTTTATCCGAACGGGGAGGCGGACATGAAAAGCATTCTCTTTGTTGACGACGAGCCCAACGTGCTGGATGGATTGCGACGGATGCTGTTTCCGATGCAGCGCGAATGGGAGATGGCCTTTGCCCGGAGCGGCGCGCAGGCGCTCGAACAGCTCGAAGCCCGTCATTTCGATGTCGTCGTGACCGACATGCGCATGCCCGGCATGGATGGCAGCCGGTTGTTGGCCGAGGTCAAGAAGCGCCATCCCGACACATTGCGTTTCGTCTTGTCCGGCCAGTCGGACAGCGAAACCCTCTATCGGTCGGTGGGGGAAGCGCACCAGTTCCTCAGCAAGCCCTGCAAGCCGGCGCTGTTGAAGGAGTGCGTGGACAGGGCCTTTGCCCTGCGCGAATTGCTGTCGAGCGATTCCCTGAAGGCCGTCGTGGCGCAGATCGGCGCGCTGCCGCCGGTTCCGCGGGTCTATGCGAAACTGTGCGAGGCGCTGAAATCGCCGGACAGTTCGATTGCGGACGTGGGCCGCATCATCGAGACCGATTTGGCCATGACCGCGAAAATACTCCAACTGGCCAACTCCGCTTTCTTTGGTCTCAGGCGGCAGGTGGCCAGCGCCACCCAGGCCGTCTCCCTGCTTGGATTGAATACGGTCAGGGCGTTGGTTCTTACCACGGGCCTCTTCGCCCCGCTGGAAGGCGCGAAATTGCCCCGCGGCTTTTCGCTGGACGCGTTGTGGCGTCACAGCATGATCGTGGGCGCCTATGTACAGGCCATCTGCCGCGCCGAATCGGCGCCCAAGGAAACGGCAAACGACGCCTACACGGCGGGTTTGTTGCACGACACGGGCGAACTGGTGCTGGCCAGCGCCTGCCCGGAGGACTACGCGTGCGTTTTCGATCGCGCCGTCGCGGAGTCCCTTCCGCTGGCGGCCGCCGAAAAAGCCTTGCTGGGCTGCACGCACGGCGAGGTCGGCGCCTATCTGCTGGGCATCTGGGGGCTGCCGCATCCCATCGTCGAGGCCGTGGCGTTTCATCACCGGCCCATGGACGCCATCGGAAATGCCTTCTCGCCTCTCGCCGCCACCCATGTCGCGGATGCGCTGGCCTTCGCGCGGCGCAAGGAACTGTTCAACTGCCCCCCCTCGAAAGTGGACCTGGCGTACCTCGAAAGACTGGGCCTGGCGGATCGCCTGCCCGAATGGGAACACGCCTGCGCGGAAATGGACGAGAGAGGAGACGAATAGCCGTGGAAGAACGTGTGCTCTTTGTGGACGACGACGCGAACGTGCTTGAAGCGTACCAGCGGAAACTACAGCATGTGCTG
Source organism: Candidatus Hydrogenedentota bacterium (assembly GCA_035450225.1). Taxonomy (NCBI): domain Bacteria; kingdom Pseudomonadati; phylum Candidatus Hydrogenedentota; species Candidatus Hydrogenedentota bacterium. Next base: position 33,281 of record DAOTMJ010000027.1, on the reverse strand, counting down.
CGGGTGCGCACCGCGGAAGGCGCGCATGCCGGACTGCGCGAAATCCAGGAAAAAGGCCCCTTCGCGGTGGTCGTGGCCGACATGCACATGCCGTTGATGAACGGCATCGAATTTCTGAAAAAGGTGCGCGAAATCGCGCCCGACACCGTCCGAATCATGTTGACGGGCAACGCCGATATCAAATTGGCCATGGAAGCCGTCAACGAGGGATGCGTGTTCCGTTTTCTGACAAAACCGTGCCCCGCCGCCCTGATGGGCGAGTCGCTCATCGCCGCCATCCGGCAGTACCGCCTCGTCACCGCCGAGAAGGAGGTCTTGGAGGGGACGCTTCAGGGCACGGCGGAACTGTTGATCGAAGTGCTCTCGTGGGCCAATCCCGAAATATTCGGTCGCTCCGTGCATCTCCGCAACTTGGCGCGGGCCATTACCGCCAAAATGGGCATGGGAAACACATGGGAAATCGAACTGGCGGCCATGCTGTGCCAGATCGGCATGCTGGCCCTTCCGCCCGAAATTCTCACGAAGGCCATCGGCGGCGAATCGCTCGACGATGAGGAACAGCGGACGGTCGAAAGCGTTCCCGCCATCGGGGCCGAACTGCTCGAACGCATTCCCCGGCTGGAAAACGTCGCCCGAATCGTGATGTATCAGAACAAGTATTTCGACGGATCCGGTTTTCCCCGCGACCGCGTGGCCGGCAAGGAAATCCCCCTGGGGAGCCGCGTGCTGAAGGTGGCCGCCGATTATCTTCAATTGCGATCCAGGGGATTGTCGCGGATGGACAGCGTCAAGGCCCTGCAAGACCAGGAGGAAAAATACGATCCCGCCGTGCTGGCCGTGTTTTCCAAAATACCCGCGGTGGTTGCGCCGCCGGAAGCCGACAAGGGCAAGGTCATCTCGATTGCATTCAAGGACCTTGGACCGGGCACGACCTTGGCCGCGCCCATCCTGACCACGCAGGGCAGGACGCTTGTCGCGCGCGGAACCGTCATGACTAGCGCGTACTTGGTCCGTCTGCGAAAATACGCGGCCGTCCAGGGCATCCGGGAACCGATCGAGGTGATCATCCATCCCGAAACGGATTGATTCGGACGGCACGGACGACGCTTGTTTTCAAGGAACAACGAGGTTGTTCGCGATTCTTTACGTCTTCCGCGCCTTTGCGTTGAATTCGTGTACAATACGCGCAAAGAACATGCTCAAGGAAGGCGATCATGACCGGTTCTCTATGTCTGTCGGGAGTAATATGTTTCATGGCGATGCACGGCGGGATTGATCTGACGAAGGCGGTGGTCGTCGCGGGCGATTCCGGCGTTTCGACGGCGGATCGGATCGCGGCGCGCGTGTTGATCGAGGAAGTGAAGGCGCGAACGGGCCTCGAATGGACCACAACGGACGCGCGCCCGCCGTCGGGACCGTCCGTCGAAATCGGTTTCGCCGCGAAGGATCTGCCGCCGGAGGCCTACCGCCTGTCCGTGGACGCGGACCGTGGACTGGTGCGCATCGAGGGCGCGGATCGGCGGGGCGCGTTGTACGGCGTGGGGGATTTCCTGCGCAAAATGGATTGGGCGCCGGGGCGCGTGACGCTGCCGGTCGATCTCGCTATCGAGACCCGGCCGGCCTATGCCATCCGCGGTCACCAGTTGGGCTACCGCCACACGGCGAACAGTTACGACGCGTGGGACGAGGCGCGGTACGATCGCTACATTCGCGAACTCGCCCTGTTCGGCGCGAACGCCGTCGAAAACATTCCATTCCAGGACGAGTCCAGTCCCGTCATGCCCGTGACGCGCGAACGCATGAACATCGCCATGAGCGAGATATGCGAACGGTACGGGTTGGACTATTGGATTTGGACGCCGGTGGAGGCCGATCTGGCCGATCCGGCGGTGTGCGCCGAAGCCTTGGACATGTGGGAAGCCTTCTACCGGACCTGCCCGCGGCTCGACGCGGTGTTCTTTCCAGGCGGCGATCCGGGGGACAACGCCCCGCAACACGTCATGCCGTTTCTCGAACAGGCCGCGCAACGGTTGCGGGCGCATCATCCGAAGGCCACGATGTGGATTTCGCTCCAAGGCTTCGAAAGAGACGAGGTGGACTGGTTTTTCGCGTACATGAACGAAAAGGCGCCGGAATGGCTGGCGGGCGTGGTCCACGGACCGCAAAGCCCGCCGCTCGCGGAAACGCGGCAACGGCTCGCGAAGACCTATCGCTTGCGCGCCTATCCCGACATCACGCACACGATCCTGTGCCAGTTTCCCGTCCCATGGTGGGATCCCGCGTTCGCGCTGACCGAAGGGCGGGAATGCGTCAATCCGCGCCCGCGCTTCTATGCGCGCGTCCACAACCGCTTTGCGCCGTACACGGACGGATTCCTTTCGTACTCGGACGGCGTGCATGATGACGTGAACAAGATCGTCTGGACCCTGCTCGCATGGGATCCGGATCGCGGCGTCCGCGATATGCTCATCGAATATGCGCGTTTCTTTTTTGGACCGGGCGTTGCCGCCGACGCCGCCGACGCCATCCTCGCCCTGGAAACGAACTGGGAGGGATCCGCCGCGCTGAACGGCGCGATTGACGCCGTGTGGGCGCGCTGGCAGGCCATCGAGGCGCGCGCCCCCGAACTCCGGGACAACTGGCGTTGGCGGTTGCTGGCCTTTCGCGCGGCGTACGACGCCTATGTTCGCGGACGGCTGCTGCACGAGACCGCGCTGGAACAGGACGCCCACACCGCGCTGGCCCGGGCGGTGGACATTGGCGCGGATGCCGCGATGGACGCGGCGGAGGACGTGTTGCGGCGCGCCGGAACCGATCCGGCCTGCGCCGGGCTGCGCGCGCGCCTCGAAACCGACGGCGAGGACTTGTTCCGTCAAATCGGCATGCAGATGAGCGTCGAAAAATACCACGCAAGAAATTTCGAGCGCGGCGCGGTGCTCGATTTCCTCGACCGGCCCCTGAACAACCGCTGGTGGTTGGAAGACCAGTTTGCGCGGATCCGCGCCCTGCCGGACGAGGCGGCGAAATGCGCCGAACTCGACCGAATCCGCACATGGGAAAACCCCGTGCCCGGCAGCCGATACGACGTTGTCGGCGACACGGCGCGCAATCCCCACGTGTTGCGGGGCGAACCGACGCTGCTCGATGTCGAGGATCTCCGCGCGCCGCTGCCGGGGTACGGCACATGGCTGGGGCCGAACCGCTGGCGGCTGTCGTGGCTCAGTTCGCTCGACTGGCCGATCGGCGTCGTGTATGAGGGCATTGACACCCAGCGCGAGTACGTGGTCCGGACCACCGGCCGCGGCGAATCGCTGCTGAAAATCAACGGCGCGCGGGTCCAACCCGCGCGTTACGACAAGGAACTTGGCGGGATCAAGGAGTTCCCCGTTCCAAGGGCCGCCGTGGCGACGGGCAAGATTACCCTGACATGGGATGCGCCCGATGAAGCGCACCTCAACTGGCGGCATCGATCGTTTCTCTCGGAAGTATGGCTGCTGCCTCGCTGATGGGCTTGCGAACCCATTGGCGCGGGCCCGGGATCGCCGTTTCAATACGGACGGCCCGAATCGTATAATACCCCGGCTGGCTGGTATGCATGAACAAGGGTGGTAACATGAACGGCGAAACTCTGATAATCGGACTTCCCGCGGGATCGCTGGCCGATCCGTCGCGCGGCGGCAACCTCGTCAACCTGCTCAAGAGCGCGGGATTTCCGACGCGCGGATACGAGAAAGGCGGCCCCAGCACCTTTCCCATCATGCCGTACCTGGTCGGCTGGGATGGCCGCCCCCAGGAATTCGGCGCCCAACTGGGTCTGGGCGAAATAGACATTGCCATCGGCGGCGACGACTGGATGCGCGAACGCGTGCTTGAATTCAAATACGAGTTCAACCGGGAAATCCTCCCGCGCAAAATCCTTTCGCTCGAACGCGGCGGCGTCCGCATCGTCATCATCGCGCGGACGGAAGAAGCGGCGCCGTGCGACGCATGGCTGCGCGGCCTGCTCGAACGCAACCGCCTCGTCACGATGGTTTCGGAAATGCCCTATGTCGCGCTCGAATGGTTCCAGTCGAAAAGCGCGGCGTTGGGATTCGGCGAGACGCACGCGGCGTTTTCCGTACAGAAATTCAAGACCCCGCCGCGCATCGCCTCGGGCATCGTCGTCTACGAGACATGGGGCAAGACCGAGGCCAAAGTCAGGAATGGATCGGTGGACTTCGGCCTCGAAATCACCCAGACCGGCAGCGCCATCCAAAATTACGGGCTGCGCATCATGGATGAGATCATGGTGTCGGAGACCGGCATCTGGGCGAATCCGCATATCAAGGAAAACCCGGCCAAATACAACCTCGCCCGAATGTTCCTGCTCAACCTGTATGGTTCGATCTTTGCCGAAAACAAGGTGCTGGTCTTTTTCAACGCCCGGAAGGAAAATGTGCCGCGCCTGCTCGATTATTTGCGCGACAACCGGCTGTTCGGCGACGAGCCGACCATGAACGAGGGCGCGAACTTTACCGAATTCAGCGTCCAGATGGACACGCAGGGCACGACGCTGCCGCTGGCGCGGGCCCGATTCGAATTGGCTATGCTCGGCGCGACGCACATCGAAACCATCCCGCTCGAATCCTGCATTCCCGGTCTCGACGCGGTAGATTTCTAGCCTGCATCCCGTCGTGGATTGGATCCGTTCTGTGTTATGATTCCTGGCCAAGCGGTTCGGAAATCCGAGGGACCGTTTGGACAACGAGGCGATAACCGTGACGAGAGGCCTCTTGGGCAGAGGCCATGGAAGGACTGACACAAGCCGCATGCATACGGTTCGCAAACCGAAGTTGACGGAAATACCGGCGATCAAGCAATTGCTCGACAATGCGGCCGAGGGCGGCGCGGTGCTGCGCAGGCCCCTGATGGAACTCTATGAAAACGTCCGCGATTTTTATACCTACGCGGACGAGGAAGGTGTGGGCGGCTGCTGCGCGCTGCACATTGACACCGTGGATCTGGCCGAAGTGCGATCGCTCGTGGTCCGCCCGAACCTGCGCGGGCAGGGCATCGGAAAGGCGCTGCTGGGCGCCTGCCTCGAGGAAGCGCGCGCCCTCCATATCGCCCGCGTCTATTGCCTGACGCGCAGCCCGGCGTTTTTCGGCAAGAACGGATTCGCGGAGGTGGACAAGCACGAATTGCCGCACAAGGTGTTCAACGATTGTGTCCGCTGCTCGCTGTTTCCCGACTGCGATGAAATCGCGATGGTCCGTCCGATTCATCCGTCCGAGAGGTTCGTGGCCAATCCAAGGGCCGATGCGTGCGGCGTGATCGGATTGCTCGGCTTTGGAAACATGGGCGCGGCCATCGCGAAGGGCTTGCTGGCGGCGCGGATGATTGCGCCCGGCCGGATCCGAGTCTACGATGTCGCCGAGGACAAACGCGTCGAAGCCGCCGCGCTCGGCATGGACGTGGCCTCCTCCCCCGAAGAGCTGGCCGCCGGTTGCGACACGATCGTCCTTGCGGTAAAGCCGCAGGCAATGGCCGAGGCGCTGGCGCCCCTCGCGACGGCGATCACTCCGCAAACGCGCGTGGTTTCCATCGCCGCCGGCATTTCAATCGCACGCATCCAATCCTTGCTCGGCCCGGATATCCGCGTGATTCGCGTCATGCCGAACACGCCCGCCATGGTCAACACGGGCGCGGCCGGCTTTGCGACAAGCGAAAACTGCACCGAAACCGATGCCGAAGCGGCCCGTTGCATCTTCGAGGCCATCGGCGTGGCCGAGCAAGTGCCCGAGGCGATGATTGACGCCGTCACCGCCCTGAGCGGAAGCGGCCCGGCCTACTTTTTTTACATGACCGAATGTCTGGTGGACGCGGCCGTCGCACAAGGCATGGATCGCGAACAGGCCACGCGGCTGGCGGCGCAGACGCTCCTCGGCGCCGGACGCCTGCTGGATCAGTCCGGCGAACCGGCGTCCGTGTTGCGCGAACGGGTCACCTCCAAGGGCGGCACGACCGCCGCCGCGCTCGAATCCTTCCGGAAAAACGGCTTCGATCGCGTGATTGCCGAAGGCGTCGCCGCGGCCGCGGCGCGTTCCAGGGAACTGGGCCGATAGCCAGGGGGTAACGCTCAATGCGCGATCACAAAGTCGTATCGCAGATGCTGGGAAGCGAGATAGCCATCAACCCCAGCGACGTGTACAGCAAACAATTCCGCCATGCGCTGTTCGGCGGCTACCAAACGCTGGACGTGGACGAGTATCTACACCGCCTGGCCGACATCATTGAATCGCTGATCAACAAAATCCGCGAATTGAAGGAAGAACAGGAATCGCTCAAGGCGCAGATGGAAGAGTACCGCCAAATGGAAACGACGCTGCGCAACGCCCTCATCACCTCCCAGCGGCTCGGCGAGGATTTGATTGACGCGGCGCGCCGGGAAGCCGACAGCCTCCGCGAGGCGGGACATGCCGAACACGAACGACTCTTGGCGCGCGCGGGGAAACTGCCGGAAGAACTACAGGACGAAATACGGCGGTTGAAGGATCAACGGAACCGCCTGCGGGACGACCTGCTTTCGGTGATCGAAACCCACCGCGCATTGATCGATCGGCAAACCCAGGAGACGTCCGAATGACCTTGCTGCTGGCGGCTGGCATGGCGCTGGCCTGGATGGCCGCGCCGGAGGCTCCCCCGTCCTTCGACGCGTTTTTCAAAGAATTTGCGAAAAAGCGCGACGGCATTCAGGCGCTCGAGGCGCGCTTCACGCAGGAAACCGTTTCCCCGGAAGAAACCATTGAGGCCGGTGGAAGCATCGTCTACGTCAAACCCAGACGAATCGTCTTTCGCTACGACCAGCCCAAGGAAGGCCCCGCGTACCTCATTCAGGACGGAAAGGCTTATGAATTCGAAGCCGACATCCGTCAACTACAGATATACGATTTGCAGGATAGCCCGCAAACGGAAGTCTTCTTTCTCGGATTCGATCAAAACACCGAATCGCTTCGCGAGCATTACGAGGTGAGCGTGTTCGATTCGGATGACAAGCCGAACGGATCCAAGGGCATTCTCATCAGACCCAAGGGCAAGGAAGAAGAGTTCGGGCGTTTTCGCGAAGTGCGCCTGTTTCTGCGCGACAAGGATTTCCTGCCCTATCGCATCCACATCGTCAACGACGACGAGTCGAAGGTCCACATTGCCGTGTCGGACATCGCCGTCAACGGAAAACTCGATCTGGCCAAAACGCATATCGCGCTACCGCCGGGCACGAAAATCATCGAAAACGACGCGCTCGTCGAAACCGTCGGCCCCGAAGGCAAAACCGTTCCCGCGAACGCCGCCGTCGCCGTGGAATCGCTCGATCAGCCTTCCTCGAACGAGGCGCCCAAGCCGTGACCCGATTGGTGCTGGCTTCCGCGTCGCCCCGCCGCCGCGCCCTGCTGGCCGCGCTCGGCCTCGATTTCGAGGTCGTCGTCAGCGGCGCCGAAGAAACCTTCGAGGGAACGCCCGTAGAAATGGTGATAACCAACGCACGCGCGAAACGCGACGACACCGCAAAAAAGATCGCGCCGGGACCGATCGTCATCGCGGCGGATACCCTGGTGTTCCTGGGCAAACACGTCCTCGGCAAACCGGCGGACCGGACCGAAGCCTGCGCGATGATCGCCCGGCTTTCGGGAAAAACACATCACGTGCTGACCGGCCTTTCGATGGTGGACACCTCCACGGGCCGCACCGCCGAAGGGTACGAATCAACCGGCGTCACGTTCCGCGATCTCGCCCCGTCCGAAATCGAGGCGTTCGTGGACGCCGTCAATCCGATTGACCGGGCCGGCGCCTATACCGTGGACGGGCCGGGATCCCTCCTCGTCGCCCGCTACGACGGTTGTTACCAGAACGTGCTGGGATTGCCCGTCGTTCGCCTCGACCGGTTGCTGCGCGAACTCGGCGTCAGCCTGTTCGAGGAAATGAACGCCGCCCGATGCCTCTTTTTATAAGCAGACAGGGAAACGACTGTCTGCACGTTTGGGCATGGCGCGCTTGATCGAACGGGGCGGCGGATAAGCGGCAAGATGCCGCTTCTACCGTGGACGCGGCATCCCTGCCTCGATCCCTGCATGCGGGAATTTGGGTATAGCCATTGAGAGGCGTGTACAATGGCGCACACATCCCGATTTTGGCAGCGAGGCGGGTGAATGATTCATACGATTCGCACAGCGCACAAGGCAGCCAGCCGGCAGGACGCGATCGGTTTGATGCTGGCGGCGGCATTGATGCTGATCCTTTTCAGCACCGCAGCCTCGGCGGCCATCGCGTTGCTGGCGTGGAAAGGCGCGGAAACGATTGCGCCCGGCGCCGCATGGGCGCGGACGGCGCTGTTCGGCGGGATGGCGGCGGTCGCGGCATGGGGCGTGCTGGTCCGTGCGCGGCATTCGGCTTCCAGACCGATCGCGGAAGCCTCTTCCGTTTCCACTCGAAAAACGGACTGGCGGCTGCTTCCGGCCGCCCTGCTGGCCGGGGCGATCGTGGCGTTTCCCCGGCTGGACGCGTATCCGTGGATTGCGCCCGACGAGGCGCATCACATGGGCGTCGCGCGTAACGTGGCGGCGTATCACGTTTACGGATCGGGCTTGCCCGAAACGGGTTTCCGCTGGTTCGACGCCTACGATTCGGTGGGCGCGCCCGTGATTGCGCCGGTGGCCGCGGCCATGGCGCTGGCGGGAAGCGATCCGGCCGGACCGAAAACGATTGCGTGGGCGCGCGCCGCGATGGCGTTGTATTTCGGCCTTCTGTGCGCGCTCGCCTACGCAACACTGGCCCCATTTTTCGGCGCGGGGACGGCGCTGGCCGGCGTGGTCATGATGCTGGCCATGCCGGGATCGGCGTATCTAGCGCGGACACTGTACGGCGAAGCGCCGGCCCTGGCGTGGCTGTTGGCGGGATTGATTATTTGGAGCCGTCCGGGAAATATCGCACCGGGTCTTGCGGCGGGCGTGTGCTTCGGCATGGCGGTGTTGTGCAAGACGATCGTCATGCTGGCCGTGTTTCCGTTTTTCGGCGTCCTGTGTTTCGAATACATGACGGGGCGCCGCGCGCGGCTGTCGGAATGGACAATGCCCGCTATCGGCGGCATGGCGGTCGTTGGGGCGTGGTGGGCGGCGCAAACGCTGCTGCGGCATGATGTGGCCGGGGCGGCGGGCGGCATGCTGGGCGAATATCAGCACAATTTGATCTTCGGCCTGCGCTGTCTAGCGCGGACCCTTCCGGCGCTGTGGCGCGAGCCGTTTACATGGTATACGGCCCTTGCGGGCCTTGCCTTCGCCGCGTGGACCCTTTCAGCGCGCCGTTACAACCGGTCAACGGCTGTTCTGTTCATGATCGCCGTTTTTTATCTTTACTGGTGGCTTTTTTTCACGCCGGGCCACATCCACCGCTACTTGTGGTTCAGCCAGGCTGTCGGCGGTCTCTTCGGCGGGGTGGCGGCATGGCAAGCGTACCGCGCGATCGGTCCCGCAACGCGATTCCGGCGGATCGTTCTGGCGATTTTCGTCGTGTCGGTGGCGGCGGCGCCGGGCGCGCGACTGGCAAGCACGATGGCAACGATTTGGACGGCGGACGAAATGCGCGGCTATTACGAAGTGGCGTCCGCCGTGCGGAATTTGCCAAAATGCGCCGCCGTTTGCACGGCGGACAAACCGCTGGCATGGATATTGTGCCTGTTGGCCCAAAGACAGGCCGAGGTGGTCGAACACGTTCCGGCGGAGCGGTTGCCGCGCAAGTGGCTGATCGTGAGAGAGGACCGGACGTTCCGCCTGCTTCCGCCGGCGGAAACGCCTAACGGCCCATGGAGCGCCCGGCGTGGACCCTAAGCCATCCATATCGGTGTTTTATCCCTGCTACAACGACTGGGGAACGATCGGCAGCATGGTGCTGCTTACGGAACAGACGTTCCGGCGGCTGGGCATGGACGGCGACATCACCATCGTGGACGACGGCAGCCGCGAGAAAACGCTGGCGGCGCTGGCGGAAATCGAGCGCGAATTTCCCAATGTGCGCATCGTGCGGCATCCGAAAAACCGCGGATACGGCGGCGCGCTGCGAACCGGTTTCGGCGCGGCCACGCGCGAGTGGATTTTCTACACGGATGGCGACGCCCAATACGATGTGCGCGAACTGGAACTTCTGCTGGCGCATGCCGGGCCGGACGTGGATATCGTGCAGGGGTACAAAATCGCGCGCGGCGATCCGATGCACCGCCGCATCATCGGCCGCATCTATCATTGGATCGTGAAAATCGCCTTCGCGCTTCCCTATCGCGACGTGGATTGCGATTTCCGGCTGATTCGCCGCAGCGTGTTCGACAAGATCACATTGACACGCGACAGCGGCGTGATCTGCGTCGAAATGATGGCCAAGATTCACCGCGCGGGTTTCCGGTGCGTGGAAGTGCCCGTCCATCACTACCAGCGCACCTACGGCAAATCGCAGTTCTTCAATTTCCCGCGCATCGCGCGCACCCTATGGCAATTGGCGGGATTGTGGGTGGAAATCGTCATGCTTCGCCGAGCCGGATAATTGTGGACGTCCTGTCAGGCAAGCACCTGTTGCAGAATAGACGCCAACTTGTCGAAATCGTAAGGTTTTTCGATCAGCGCGCTTACTTCCAAGCCGGCCAGGCGCGATTGAAGTTCGCGTTCGGCGTAACCGCTCGCTAGAATGACGGGGATATCCGGCCGGATTCGGCGCAATTCCGCCAGCGTCTGCACACCGTCCATGCGCGGCATGCTCAGATCGAGCAGCACACAGCCAATATCCTTCGATTGCTCCTCGAACAATTCGAGTGCGTCCAGACCATCGGCGGCCGTAAGAACGCGATATCCCATCTGTTCAAGCGTCATGGCGCCGAGTTCCAGCATGTCAGGCTCGTCGTCCACAAACAAAATGACGCCTGCGCATGAGGGCCGGTCCGCGGCAGATGCCGGCGCGCTGTCGGATGGCGCCGGATCAGTACGGTCCGCCACGGGCAGAAGTATCCGGACCGTCGTGCCCGCGCCCGGAGCGCTGCGAACCAGGATGACGCCTTTATGGGCGCGTACGATTCCGAGCACCGCCGACATTCCCAATCCACGACCCGTGAATTTGGTTGTGAAAAACGGATCGAAGAGCCGTTCCAAAGTTTCCCCGTCCATTCCGCATCCCGTATCAGTCACCTCCAGGCAAACATAATCCCCCGCCGGAGCGCCAAACATAACACGGCTGCCGCGCAAATCGTCTTCCGTACAATAAAGCGCCGAAGTGGACACGATCACCTCGCCGCCCTCATCGGCATCCAACGCCTCGGCCGCATTCAGTATCACATTCATTGCCACCTGCTGGATTTGGGCCGCGTCGGCCTCTATCGGCGGAAGATCGCCGACCAGATTCAGCCGCAACCGCGCTTTTTTTGACATGGATGACTGAATCAGCCCGACGATTTCGCCCACAAGATCGCCCAAATTCAATACTTGAAGAGTGAAAGACCCTTTGCCCGCGTAGGCCAGCATCTGGCGCGTCAACACCGCGGCGCGGCGCGTGGAACGTTCGATATTTTCGATAAACGGGCGGGCGGGCGACAGATCCGACACGATTTTCTTGATATGATGCACGTTGCCAAGAATGAGATGCAGAATATTGTTGAAATCGTGGGCGAGTCCGCCGGCAAGCACGCCGAGACTTTCCAGTTTCTGCGCATGCTGAACTTGCCTTTCGAGATCCCGCCGTTCCGCTTCGGCTCGCTTGCTTTCGGTAATGTCGCGAACAGTGGCCATCAGCAGGCGCTTGCCGCAGTAATTGAAACCCGAAAGCAATACCGTGGCCGGAAACTCAGTCCCGTCCACCCGGCGATGCGTCCATTCGAAAAAGCGGGAGCCCTTTTCCAGGGCAAGGCGCTTTATCTCACGGACCTTGACATCCGATCGGATGCCGTCCGGCTGAAATTCCGGCGACAGGGAAGCCGGCGAATGGGTGATAAACTCTTGCTCGTCACGGCAGGCAAACAGGGCGGCCGTGGCCGGGTTTGCGGCCAAAAAACCCTCTTCCGGCGACAAAACCATGATGGCGTCCCGGGACTCCCAATAAAGCGACCGATAACGTTCCTCGCTGTCCCGAAGCAACATCTCCATTTGGGACCGATCGGCAATCTCATTCAGCAGCCTCTGATTGGTCTCGATCAACTCCGACGTTCGCTCCGCAACGAGTCTTTCCAGTTCCGCTTCGGTCCGCTTGCGATCGGTAATGTCCACTTCGACCCCGTCCCAGACCAGAACGCCCTCCGCTATATAACGGGGAGTGGAAGTAAATTCAAACCACCGCAGGCGGCCGCCGGGAAGGCGGCTCTGCACCTCGACATGCAATGGAGTGAGTGTTTTCAAGGCCTCTTCCTCGCGTGCCGCAACCAATGCGCGATATTCGGGCAAGACCTGGCCGTAAAGCGCCCCGGCATCGGCCAGCACCTCCTCCACAGTTACTTCGTTCAGGCGTTCCACCGATCGGCTGATATAAGTGAAGCGCCGTCCGCCGTCCGGTTCGGCCATCAACTGATAAACCACGGCATTGGAAAGGTTGTCGGCCAAGGCGCGCAGCCGTTGCTCGCTTTCGCGCAGCGCCTCCTCGATGTTCCTGTGCACGGTACACCCCATTCGTTTACCAGCCTGTAGCACGGGCTCAATACGAAGCCCAACGTTATACCTTTTGCGGAAGCAATGCAACCGGCGAACGGATCCCGCCCGACCCTCTCCAACCCGCCGAAAAGCGCGCCTTTTCCTCTTTTTTTCGTCCCGACAACATTAGTCATTGCCGCGACAGCAGAAGACTAAAATAGCCGGCGCGGTTCTCAACCGGGAAAACACGATTATGGGCGCCATTCGATGCACCCATCCCGTCGTTTCCTTCGTTTGTCCTTCAAACAAGGGGTGTGTTAGCATCGGTTTGAACCTATGGAGCGGAATGCCGTGCCTCTATCCGGAAAAATAATGAGCCTCGACGATCTGAAGGCCAAACTGGACGCCGCACGCGCGAACGGCAAGACCATCGTCCATTGCCACGGCGTGTTCGATCTGCTGCATATCGGCCACATCAAACATCTGCAGGCGGCGCGTCGGCTGGGCGATGTGCTCATCGTCACGCTGACGCCGGACCATTTCGTGGACAAAGGACCGCACCGGCCCGTCTTCACGGACCAGTTGCGCGCCGAGGCCTTGGCCGCGCTCGAATGCGTGGATTATGTGGCCATCAACAAGTGGCCGAGCGCCGTCGAAACGATTCTCCTGCTGAAACCCAATTTTTTTGTGAAAGGCGCGACAAACGAAACCGGCCTGCGCGATCATACCGGCGCCATCCTGAAGGAAGAGGAAGCGGTCAGGAGCATCGGCGGCCAACTCCATCTTACGGAAGAGGACACGTTCAGCGCATCGGCCCTGATCAACCGGTACACGGATCTTTTTTCCCCTGAAGTGCGGCTGTATCTCGAGGAATTCCGGTCGCGTTATTCCGAAGAAGATATCTTCAAGTATCTGCGTGACATCGCCACGCTCAAAATCCTCACCATCGGCGAGACGATCATTGACGAGTATTGTTTTTGCGACGTGATGAACAAGGCCAACAAGGATCCCATTCTCGCCGCGAAACTCAAGTACATGGAGCGCTACCTAGGCGGCATCCAGGCCATCAACAACCACCTGGCGGGATTCTGCGGCCGCCTGAACTGCCTGACGGCGCTGGGCGACCACGACACGCAGGAAGCATTCATCCGAGAACACCTGAACGGCAACGTCGGCCTGCATTTCATCCGCAAAACAGACGGGCCGACCATTGTCAAGCGGCGTTACCTGGAGGATTATCTCAGCATCAAATTGCTGGAAACCGACGCGATGAACGACGATCCGCTGCTGCCCAAGGACGAGGCGGCGTTTATTGAAAAGGTCGCATCGCTGGCGCCGGAGCATGATGTCGTTATCGTGGCGGATTATGGCCATGGGCTGATGACGGAAAAGGTAATCGAAGTCTTGTGCGAAAAGGCGCCTTTCCTGGCGTTGAACGTACAGGTCAACCCTGGCAACTATGGTTTCAATCTGGTGTCGCGGTATCCGCGCGCGGACTTCGTGACAATTGACGAACCGGAAGCGCGGCTCGAAATGAAGAAAAAGCACGTGGACATCCAGAACATCGCGCAGGTGCTGGCCCAACAGTTGAAATGCCGGAGTTTCCTGCTCACCCGCGGCCAGAACGGCACGGTCGGCTACGACGAGCGGACCGGCTTTTCGCGCACGCCGGTCTTCAGCGTGAAACTCGTGGACCGCATCGGCGCGGGCGACGCGTGCCTCGCGCTGACGGCGCCGTGCGCGGCCCTCGGCGCGCCCACCGAAATCCTCGGATTCATCGGGAACGTGGCGGGCGCGGCGGCCTGCGCCGTCATCGGCAACAAGAGCTATCTCGACCCGGTCTCGTATTTCCGCAGCGTCTCCTCGTTGATGAAGTAAGCCAGGAATCCCATGGACAAGTTCCGCATAGACAGCCACAAGATGATGTATCACGCGGGACGGGTGGGCGCGTGGCTGCAGGGGGATAACGTTTATCCCATCTACATCGAGACGAGCCCCTCGGGCGCCTGCAACCACCGGTGCCGGTTCTGCGGCAAAGACTTCATGAAGTACCAGCGGCGGTTTCTCGATTGGGACATGTTCCGGGAGCGCCTGGCGGAAATGGGACGCCTGGGCGTCAAAAGCATCATGCACGCGGGGGAGGGGGAGCCGCTGCTGCACAAACACATGGCGGAGATTATTCAGGCCGGCAAGGCCGCGGGCATAGATCAGGCGCTCAATACCAACGGGGTCCTGTTCACGCCCGAAAAGGCGGAGGCGATTCTTCCGCATGCGCAATGGGTCCGGGTCAGTTTCGACGCGGGCACACGGGACACCTACGCCTATCTGCACCGCACGCAGCCGGGCGATTTCGACACCGTCATCGAAAATCTCCAGCAAGCCGCCCAGATGCGAAGGGCCAACGGGTGGGCCTGCGCCCTTGGCCTACAGATGATCCTGTTGCCGGAAAACCGGACCGAAGCGGTCACGCTGGCCGGCATTGCGCGCGATATCGGCATGGATTATCTCGCAATCAAGCCGTATTCGCAGCATCCACTCAGCATCACGGACGAGTACCGGGAGGTTTCCTACGAGCAGGATCTCGCCCTCGCGGAAGAATTGCGGCGGTTCAACACGCCCGATTTCACGGTCGTTTTCCGAGCGCACGCGATGCGCAAATGGGATGAGGCGGCCCGTTCGTATGACCGCTGTTACGCGATGTCGTTCTGGACATACATTGACGCCGCGGGCAAGGTGTGGGGCTGCTGCAATTATCTCGGCGATGAACGGTTCCTGCTGGGAAACCTGTACGAGAATACCTTCGGGGAAATCTGGAACGGCGAACAGCGGCGGGCGGTCATCGCGTGGGTTCAAAACGAGATGGACGCGCACCAATGTCGCATCAACTGCCGGATGGACGAGGTAAACCGGTACCTGTGGGATCTCAAGCACCCTCCGGATCACGTCAATTTCATATGAACATTCATCAAGAAGGACCGGCGCGCCGCCGGGCCGCCACACGTCGCCATGTCCTCGCTTAGCGTTGGCAAGACGATTGTCTATTCGTTGCTGCCGCTCGTGCTGCTCGCGGTGCTGTTGGAGTCCCTCTTTCGGGTGGTCGAAATCTGGCGGCCGCCGCTGCCCGTGGATTACGGATGGGGGTTCGACGCGAACAGCCGCCTTTTCGTTCCGGACGCAAAATCGCCGGATACGATGATCACGGCCCCGCAAAAACGCGTCTCGTTTCAAGACCAATACTTCAAGATGCCGAAGCCGGAAAACACGTTCCGCGTTTTTTTCGTGGGCGGATCGTCCATCAACTACGCCCGCGGCGCCATCCGATCGCTTGCGTTGCGCATGGCTGTCCGTTATGCGGACCTGTGCCGGTTCGAGTTCATCAACGCGGGCGGGTGCGGCTACGGAACCCACCGGCTGGTCCCCGTCGTGGCGGAACTGCTCGGCTACCAGCCCGATCTCATTGTGTTCTACGAGGGAAACAACGAATTCGAGGAACAGGAACAATTGGAATTCGTGCGGTTGTGGTCGCTGCCGCTTCAGCGGGCGCTGTACAAGTCCGCGTTTTGCCGTTTCATCCGCGATCGCGCCGCCATGCTGCGGGTAAACGCGATGCGGCGCGAACGCAACCGCGAACTGCTGCGCTTGTCTCCGGAGGAAAACGGCAGCACCCGGCTCAAGACCTTCACGCCGGAACAGATTGACGAACGCATGACCGTGTTCGAACACAACCTGTCGCTTATGGTTGCGATGTGCCAAATGAAAAACGTGCCGCTCGTTTTGTCAAGCGTACCGTCAAACCTCTGCAATCCGCGACTGGATAACGGAAGGGAACGAGAAACCATACGCGAATTTTTCGCACGCGGACAATTCGCGGAAGGCGCGCAATACGCGCGCGAGGTTCTGAAACGATCGACGCGCCATCAGGCCTCGGACACCGAAAACGCCATCATCCGGAAAATCGCGCGGGAAAAAGGAATCCCGCTCGCGGATGTCGAGGCGAAAATCATCGCCGCGGAACCGCACGGCGTTCCGGGCGAGACCCTGTTCACCGACTGGTGCCATCTCAACGATCAAGGCGTGGAGCACATGATGGCCGCCTTCGAGGAGCGCATCACGGAGCAAATCGAATTGAAACGAGCGTCGTTGACCGGGAAAACCGTACGATGAAACGAACAGCCAGCCTTCTAAAGAACTTGGCGCTGGCGCTTGTCTCCGTGTGGATCGCCGCCGGAGCCGTCCGGCTGCTGGATTGGACCGTCGGCGAAATGGTCGTCAACAAATGGTGGCCGGGTCCGATGGGCCTTCTTTTTCAGCCGGGCACGGAGGATCATTGGAAAACACGCGACTATGCGTGCGATGAATACATCAACTCGCTCGGTTTCCGCGACCGGGAAACACCGCGGAAAAAGACGAGCGCGTACAGAATCGCGGCGATAGGCGATTCATTCACCTATGGTTGGGGCGTCAACCTTGAAGACGCGTGGTGCAAGCGCCTTGAGCGCAACCTGCGCGAACAGGGAATGGACGTCGAGGTGCTGAATCTCGGCAAGCCGGCCGCCGGACCGAACGAATACGCGGCCATCGCGGAATCGGCCATGCCGGTCCTGCGGCCCGACCTTGTGCTGATTGGATGTCTCGCGGGGGACGATCTTCAGCAGGCCGGCGCGGGGATCGCGTGGCGAGACCTCATCGCTTCCCGGTATCCCAATCTGGTCCATTGGGCGCGGTATTGGAAAAACCGGCGGGTTTACGCTACCCAATCCCTGATCTCGAAACGATCCGCGGAGGAATGCCGCGCGATATGGATTGAAGTGGCCAAGGGTCTGCTGAAAAACATGCCGGCGGAACACCGCGCGCGTTTCGATCGCCTGGAAGAATCCGTCCGGGCCGACTTTCACAACGGCCTGATCAACCCGTGGATGATCAACCATGCCGCCGAATCGCCCTGTTACTTCCTGAACACGGTGCGCATCGAAGATCTGGAAGACCGCATCGCGCCCATGGCAAGGGCTTTCAGGCGCATCGGAAACGCCGCACGCCGATACGGCGCCCGCGCCATTGTCCTGTCCATTCCCGAAGGCTTTTATGTAAACAAGGAGGCGTATCGCAATGTGCAACGCGTCGGATTCCAAACCGATCCCGGCATGCTGGCCACCAATGCCCCCGACGAGGCGGTGCGGCGCGCCTGCGAACGGGCCGGCCTGGATTTTCACTGCGTGACAGACGGGTTTCGCGCCAGAGGAGAGGAATCCGGTCTGTATTTCGAATTCGATCGCCATTTTACGCCCGCGGGCAACGCACTGTTTGCGGATCTTGTCGCGCCCTTGATCGCGGAGGACATCGGCCATGCCGCCCGCGCACACTAAACGGTTACGTTCGGAGGCCGCCGTGGTGGCGGCGATCTTCGTCGTCGCAACCGTCGGCTGCTGGTCCTACATGAAAGCGTTCGGCATTGTCACCGGTCCCGAACACAATGTCTCGGACATGTTGCGTCCGGCCGTTTTTTATGCCTCGGGATACGGATTTTCAGAATCGCAGACGCTGCCGGACGGCGTGCAGGATTTCCTGGCCCATAAAACGCCCCGGCTGGAAAAACCGCTTCCTTCCGGACTGCCCGTCCAGCCGGCACGGGGCCTTTTCTACCAGGATCGCTTTTACCTGATTTACGCGGTAGGGATTGTGTGGCGCCTGTTCGGCATCTCGTGGGCCAACGTGGCCATTCTGTCGTCGTTGTTCTTCGGCGCAACGGCCGCCGTCGTCTACGGCATTTTCCGCCTCGGCATGCGGCGACCGATCGCGCTGGCCGGCGCGGCGGCGGCCATGTCGTCGCCTTCGATGCTTGTGGAACTCCCGTCCATTCGCGATTTCACGAAGGCGCCGTTCATCCTCGCGGCGCTTTTTCTCTGCGGCTGCCTTATCGTGCGGCCCGTCACCCGACAGCGCTATTTCGCTACGGCCTTGGCCATGGGACTCGTCATCGGCGCGGGGATGGGATTTCGGCAGGATGCCGTTGTTTGCCTGCCGCTTGCGCTGTTCTTCCTGTTGTTCCTTGCGCGCGGGACGCCGCCCGTAGAGCCTAAGACCAATCCGTCGGATCCGTCCGATCCGACGGATCGGGCCGGTTGTCCGCCTCGCGGTGTGCAACGCCTCCCGTTGAAAACACGCATGACGGGCGCCGCGCTGACCCTTGCGGCCTTTGTTGTTCCGGCATGGCCCGCGCTTTCGATTACCTCCGAAACCGGCGGCAACAACGCCTTCTATCTGACCCAGGGGTTCTCGCTGCCATGCCTGCAATCCGTCGATCTCGAACGCGCGTCCTATACGCCGCTCTTCTCCAATGCCGATTACCTCGTTCATGCCTTCATCTACACCCACGCAAAAACGCACCTGGCCTATTACCAATCGCTGCCCGGATTTTACCTAGCCCTGCTGTTCACGGCGTTCGGAGAAGCCTTGGCCACGCCGGCAACGCCCACGCTCGCGTTCGCGCCCCAGGCGGCGCTCATGATGAGCGAAAGCATGGATATCTGGACCCCGCCCGCGGAAAAGGCCGCGAGACGCTATGTCTACGAAATCGCCGCCACTTTTCCCGGCGACGTTGTCGCGCGATGGTACGCCGCGACGCTGCGAATCGTGCGCAACCTGTCGAACGGCACCTTTACCGGCCATCTCGATGCGATCGCAAAAACGGCGGCAAACATCCATACGCCCATAGCCGGACATCTGTACCGCTTCGGCCTGTGGTATGCCGCGGCGGCCATTCTAATCATCGCGGGACGCGACATGCGGATCGCCTTCGGCGTTCTGTGCCTGTTGATCTATCTGTGCGGTTACCCGAGCCTTGAATTTCAAAACCGGCACGCGTTCCATCTCAATTTCGCCTCGCTATGGTTCCCGGGCTTCGTGTTGGACCGGATCGTCGGCGCCGTAAATCCGCAACAACTCAGACGTCTCCGGCCCGGCGGCATGTTGCGCGCCGCCATGCGCGCAGGTTTCTTTGCCGCTGCCGCTGCGCTGCTGTTGTGGGCGCCACTGTACGCGGCGCGCGCATGGCAGGAACGAAACATCGTCGAATTGATCGAACAATACCGAATGGCAGAACTCGAACCGCTGCCCTCGACGGTCAGCCCCTATTCCGGCGGCGGAAAAATCTATTGCCCAAGCCGTTTTCCTTCGTTGGAACACATTCCACCCGTTAAACTGTGGAATGTTCTAGCGTTTGCCGGACTCCCGGTCGAGCGCGTTCCGGATATCCTCTTTGAATACGTGGCCGTCGAAATCGAATCCTCGGGCGAAGACCCAAACGTCGTCTTCAAGTTCGACGATCCCGCCTCGGGTTGCGACACCTGGGAGCTGTACCCCTTGTCGGGCGAACCCAATCCATGCACATTCCGCCTGTTCTTTCCGGTCTTTCGCTTCACGGAAAATTTTCCCCGGTTCCATGATGCCCCCCTGTCAACACTGCGGGGAGTCGTCTTTCCCGACAGCGTTCGGGTAAAAGGTTTTTACCGGGTTCGCAACAAGGAAGATTTTCCGCTTCTGATGAATGTGTGGTTGCCGTCCGATTTGTCTTTTTTCAAGACACACCAGAAACTAAAACTTTTCCCGCATCTGTGAATGGAATCGAAATACATGAGATCAAAACGTTATGTGCGGATAGCGGCGGTTACGCTTGTCGTTTCGACGGCGCTTGCCGTCTTTCCGGCTAAAGGTGAAGACGAACCTTCGCCTGCTTCCGCGCAGGATATCCTGCGGCTTGCCCCCGAATCAGCCGCCTTGTCTCTGGCCTTTCCGCCCATGAACGACCTCATGAAGAAAATACATCTGCTGGCTGGTTTGTTTTCAGACCCCGGCACGGAACCGGCGGATGGAGCCGCCCGCATCCTCATGCAATGGCTTCGCGACAGCGGCCTTTCCGAACAGAAAACCCTGTCGGATATGCTACAGACCTACGGACTGGATCCCGGCGCGCCTTTCGGACTTTTTCTCGATCCGTCCCCGGTGGCCCTGCATGCGCGGAAGGTCACGGAACTGGCGGAATCGGGCACGGCATGGTGGCAAGCCCTTCCCGCCGGCGCGAACCGAAAACATACCAATAATTGGTTCCACTCCGATTTCATAAACGCCGTGGCCGTGATAGGGTGCATCGATCCCGCTCTGGCGTTGAGCCGCTTGGAAAATCTTCTTGAGATTGTGCTCGGCGGAGAACCTCTCCGCGAAGAAATCGTTGAAAATTTTACCATTCGAATCCACGCGGACGGCATGGCCTGTGGCGTCGCGGGAAAACTTCTCTTTGTTGGCAACCACGTTCCCATGCTTCGGGAAGCGCTGGAGAGGATATCCAAACCCGCGTCGGTACGGTACGGCGCCCCCGAATGCCCGGCCAAGGCGCCGGGGCCGGTGGTATGCGCAACACGCTTGGATCGCCTCTACAATCTTCAGCCCGAATTGTCCGAATATTTAAGACGCATCGCAGTGGCCGAAAAAAAACCATCCGGATTGAACAATGTCCTGCACAATCCGATCGCCGCATCCATGGGAAGCGATCCGTGTATTTCGACGTTGGATGTCACGGAAAAAGGGATCGAGTTTGCCGCATGGCTGGACCTTTCCGCGCATACCCGCTACGCGGCCATTATAGGAAACGCGAAACCAGCCCGGCTCGGCGCGTTCATGCCTGAAGAATGCCAAGCCTTTTTGTGCCTGCAATTGACGGAAAACGTCCGGGATCTGCTTCGACAAAGATGGATTCCTTTTCATGCCGAAGACATCCACGATCCCATCGGCTTCTTTCGATCTTTTCATTTCCTGAACGGCGAGACGGCGCTGGGCATTGTCGGCGGGAATGGTTCTCCGCGCGTGTTCGCATTGGCCGAAGTTTCGGAATTCGACTCGCTCAAGGCGATGATTGAAAAGACACAGTCATCGGCCCCGTGGATTGAAGATCCAAACGTCCCCGGCGCACGCTTCGCCGATTATCCCCCCTATTTTTTCCTGGGACGCCTTGGGAATGTGGCTATTGCTGCAACCGAGCGGGAATCGTGCCGCCGATTGGCTCAAGCCTTGGCTAGCAACCAAAAAACAGCTATTCTCGAAATGCACGCGTCGTCCATTGAACCCGACATGCCCCTGTTCGGCCTGCTTTCGCTCGAGACGGATGACTTGGATTCGATCCTGCCATTCGTCGCAAAGTGGGTCGGCGCGGAGTCTCCTGAATCCTTTGGGCCGCTCGGATCCACAATCGCACGGCTTTTCCGTGAAATACAGTTAGGAAAAGTCTTTCAAGGAAACTGGCAAAAAGTATTTGCGGAATTATCCCTGCGCTGATGGGCCTATCATGGACTATCCGCGCCGCCGGTCAGCCATTCGAGTGAAAACAGTGCGAGAGTAATTGTCTCATAGGGTTTCGTTACGCCACACTCGAACAAACATCCAATCTTTCCATCCGCCGTGACTACAAGATCAGAATAGGCGGAAGGTCCGTTCCACAATGATTTGGAAACAGGCCATGTCCTGCATTCGTCATAACTGAGTCGGACTGTCATATTCTCGCGTTTCTTGCTGGCGGGATTTGAGAACAGGACGCGGTTCTTTCCATCGTCTTTTTCTATGCTGAATCGTAATACGCTGGCTTGACAAACCGGATCGAGTAAGGCTTCGTCATCGCGACAAGATTGCCACGTCATGCCGTTGTCGGAACTAACAGACACGGCGCGACGATTCGTGTTTCGATAGTTGCGCATATTCAAATAAAGAGAACCATCGGCCAATTGGACCGCGGTGCACTCGTTGGTGCGCGAATCAAGGATGCCGCCGATTTGCCAAGACATCCCGCCGTCATCGCTGAATATGACATGCGAATGCATGTCGTCGAATGCCGGACCCGTCGAGTGATCGCACGGGGCAACCATACGTCCCCCGGCAAGTTGAATCCCGTGACATGGACCCGTCGCATACCAGCGAAAATCCGGTTTGCAAACCTCCGAACTGATGTTCGATGGCGTAGACCATGTAACGCCGTCGTCCGTGCTTCGGGTCAGCCACACGGTGCGTGGCGATGCCGTGCCATTTATAATCTGGAATTCGTTCTCATGGCCTTTGTTCTTCGTCAATAAAAGCACAAGGGTTCCGGTCTTTTGATCCACGATGGGACAGGGATTTCCACAGGTGTCGTTACCGTCATCAACAATGACTTTCGTTTCATCCCACGTGAAACCATTGTCAAGGCTTCGTTGCAATAACAGATCAATATTGCCGGTATCCGACGAACTATTCTTTCGACCTTCACAAAAGGCAAGCAATGTTCCCTTTGTCGTTTTGACAATGGCCGGAATCCGGTAAGTGTCATAACCTCCTTTACCTGACTCGAAAAGTACAATACGTTTCATCCCTTCATTCTCTCCAAACGAAGAATTGACGAAAGCGATGAACGCTATTATCGCCACCGGCAACATAATAAAGAATTTACGAAGTGGTTCTTTATAAAGCACAATCATAAATGTTCATTTCCTATATGTAATATGCAACTGAAATTCTTCTTTGCCTCGCTTTATCAACCATAACGAAAAACAGGAGGAACGGGCAAATTATTAGAATTTGATTTTCAATTTATCAATATTCGTACTAAAATTATATGTTGATAAGATGTGGATAACTATAAACCGCAAGCATTTACCTTGAAATGAAAGATGTTTTATTTTTTACCATAACTCATTTGTATATAAAGACTTATGGACAATTAGACGGCGATAAAGCCCGTTGTCGATATTTTTCTAAAACATTGTTTATAAACGATTTATACGAATCATTATCGAAAGGTGACTTTATTGAATTCTCAAACAAAAATGTTTCACGACCTGTGGATAAACTGTTTGAAGAAGTTCCCAATCCCTTCCAATGCTTGAGGAAGCAAAGGTGAATAACCTGTTCTAAAACCGTGAAACTTGGTTTCCACTTTCAAAGCGCGTCAACTACGTATAAGGTGTGCATAAATGGAAAAAAATTGACATTCTTGGCGGTCATCAGACCGTGAAAGGCCATTCAAAGTTCTTTAGAAATCCAAAGGTGTGGACAGCGTGGATGATTTGTCAGAAAAAACTGTCAACATAGAAACAAGCCAAATTGCTTTCACGCAACGACTTGCCCGGATATCAACCGATTCAACAAACACGACTATTACTAAGACTTGATTTTTATATAACCCTAGATAATAATACGGACAACAATTCCTAGCGCATGCATGGAGAGTCTCAAATGAAAATCCGAATTCCACGACAAGACTTGCTGGACAACGTCAATCGGGCCAAAACCGTCGTGTCCTCCAAAACGGCTCTGCCGATTCTTTCGCATCTCCTCTTGGAAACGTGTGAGAGCGCCGTTCGTCTTTCGGCCACCGATCTGAAGGTCAGCATTGAGTGCATGGTGGATTGTACGGTCGAGGAACCGGGATCGTTTACAGTTTCGTCACAGCGATTGGCAATGATTCTTTCGGAATTGCCCGATGCGGATGTCACGATGGAACTCGGGGACAACAATATAATCCATCTGAGTTGCGGACGGATTAGGACCCGTCTCTTTAGCATGCCTCCGGAGGAATTTCCCCCCATTCGTGCATTCGACAATATAGAACCACTCGTGTTTTCGCAGGAAATGCTCAAGAAGATGTTTTTGAAAACGTCTTTTGCTATTTGCACCGACCAGGCAAGGTACAATCTTACGGGATTGCTGTTTGAAATCCAAGAAGGACGATTGACGGTTGTGGCGACGGATGGCCGCCGCATGAGTGTTTGTTCCGAGAGTGAAGGCATTCCGGAGGGGGCCAATATTAAAGTCATTATACCCGGCAAAATGATAGGCGAACTTGAACGGTTGCTCGGCACGGAAGGCGAAGTCTCCGTTTATCTTGACGAAGCGCAAACGGCTTTCTCGTTCAATAATACAAGGCTCGTGACAGCCATTATTGAGGGAAACTTTCCAAATTACGAGGTGGTCATTCCAAAGAAGCATGACAAGGAAGTGGTAATCAATACGTTGGCTTTTACGGAAGCAGTGCGGCGTACGCGGACGATGACGAACGAAAAGTTCAACAATGTCCGGTTTATATTGAGCAGCGGCCTTTTGCAGTTGAAGGTTGTAACGCCGGAAGTGGGCGAATACGAGGAAGAACTAAGCGTTGAATACGATGGCGATCAGGTCGAAATCGCATTCAATCCTGATTTTATACTCGATATACTCCGCAATATTGACACGGAAATGGTATCATTGATTCTGAAGGATACGACCAGTCCGGGCATTATAAAGCCTTGTACCGATGCAGCCAGCGAGACCTATACCAATGTCGTGATGCCGATACGGCTGTAGTGTATTAAATCGTCCTTCTTGCCGGCGATTTTTTCCTACCGTTTATGCTTCGATAAAGGAAACTGTTTCATGTCTTGTTCTGAATCTTCACCGAATCCCAATGCGAGTATTCTCGATCGTCTTTTGAAAGTGCGCACGATTCTCATAGGGGGACCCATCGAGGAGGAACTCGCCGAACGGGTCATTGCACAGGCCGTCCTGCTCAATTCCGAATCGCAGGATCCCATCCGCATAATTCTTACCACGCCCGGCGGCATGGTGGATGTTGGATTCGCCATACACGATGTGTTCAAGTTCATCACGGCTCCGTTGACAATTATCGGTGCGGGATACGTGGCGAGCATGGGAATTCCCATTTTGCTTTCCGTTCCTCATGATAGAAGATTTTCCTTGCCCAATACACGGTATATGATGCATCAGCCAAGCGGCGGAGCCGGCGGTCAAGCAAAGGATATTCGTATCACCGCGCAGCAAATTATCAAAACCCGCGAAAGGCTCAATCTCCTGATTTCCAGGGAAACGGGACAGCCGCTGGAAAAAGTCAGCGCAGACAGCGACCGCGACTTTTGGATGAGTGCGGAAGAGGCGCTTGAATACGGGTTGGTTTCAAAAATCGTGAAGAATGAAAAGGAACTTGCGTAAAGTTTCACTCCCACTCAATGGTTCCGGGTGGTTTTGATGTTATGTCGTATAGCACGCGGTTGATGTGCTTGACTTCGTTGCAAATTCGGTTGGCGGTGCGCTGCAAGACCTCCGGCGGAAAACGATACCAGTCGGCGGTCATGGCATCCTCGCTGGTTACGGCGCGCAGCGAGCAGACTTCCTCGTAGGTGCGTTCATCCCCTTGAACGCCGACGCTTTTGACCGGCAATAGACAAACGAGCGCCTGCCATATTTCGCGATACAATCCGGCCTTTTTGATTTCTTCAATAAAAATGGCGTCCGCGGCGCGCAGCGTGTCCAGTCTTTCCTTTGTCACGTTTCCGATGCATCGCACGCCAAGCCCTGGTCCCGGAAACGGGTGGCGCCATACGATGTCGTCCGGCAGGCCGAGTTCCTTGCCCACGGCGCGCACCTCGTCCTTGAACAATTCCCGAAGGGGTTCGAGCAGTTCCAATTGCATGATGTCCGGCAGACCGCCCACATTGTGGTGGCTTTTGATAACGGCCGAAGGTCCACCGGTCGCGGACATGCTTTCTATCACGTCCGGGTACAGGGTGCCTTGCGCCAGAAAATCGTTGTGCCCCAATTTAGCCGCTTCTTCCTCGAACACCTCGACAAATACGCGTCCGATTATTTTTCGTTTGGCTTCGGGTTCGCCGACCCCCGCCAACTCGGAAAGAAATCGGGCCTCGGCGTCCACGTAGCGTAAGTCAATGTGGAAATGTCCGCGAAACACTTCTTGGACCATCTCCGGTTCGCCCTTGCGCAGCAGCCCGTTGTTCACGAATACACAGGTGAGCCGGTCGCCGATGGCACGGTGTATCAGCATGGCGGCGACGCTCGAATCCACACCGCCGCTCAGACCGCACAACACACGCTTGCTTCCCACGCGCGCGCGGATATCGGCTATGGCGTGTTCCACAAAGGATCCCATGGTCCAGTCGGAGGCGCATCCGCAGATTTTATGCACGAAATTGGACAGGATGCGCGGTCCTTGGGGCGTATGGACGACTTCGGGATGAAACTGCACGCCGTAGAACCGCGCGTCCGGCTTGACGATGGCCGCGTAGGGACAGTTTTCGGTTCGTCCGATGACCTCAAATCCCGGCGGCATGATCGAAATGGCATCGCCGTGGCTCATCCAGACCTGCGTGCGAGGATCTATTCCATCGAGAAAACCCGATGTGTCGCTATTTTCCAGATGGGCGATGCCGTATTCGCGGCGGTCCGATCGCTCCACCTTTCCACCGAGCATGTGCGCGAACAGTTGCACGCCGTAGCAAATTCCGAGAATGGGAATGCCCATGTCGAATACGCCCGGATCCGGCATGGGCGCGCCCGGCGCATGGACGCTGGCCGGTCCGCCGCTGAAAATGATGCCGGCGGGATTCAGGGCGCGAAGGTCGTCCAAGGGCGCGTTGTAGGGGACAATCAAACTGTACACGTTGGCTTCGCGGACGCGGCGGGCGATGAGTTTGCTGTATTGCGCGCCAAAGTCCAGCACGACGACGGGCCGGCCCATTCCCTGCATGGCTTACCTCATGACCTGATAATTTGGGGGTTCCTCGGTAATGGTGACGTCGTGCGGGTGGCTTTCGCGAAGCCCCGACGCCGTCACGCGCACGAATTGGGTGCGCGTCTGCAATTCGTGGATGTTCCGGCAACCGCAGTAGCCCATGCCGGCCCGCAGGCCGCCGACGAGTTGATGGACGTATTCCGCCAACGAACCGCGGTAGGGCACGCGCGCCTCAACACCCTCGGGTACGAGTTTGGCCGCCTGTTCGATGTCGAACTGCATGTAGCGCGCCTTGCCGCCTCGCTGCATCGCCTTGAGCGATCCCATGCCACGATGGACCTTGTACGTGCGACCCTCGTAGAGGATTGTGTCGCCCGGGCTTTCCTCGGTGCCCGCAAAGAGGCTGCCGATCATGACCGTGTCGGCCCCCGCCGCGATGGCCTTCGTGATGTCGCCCGAATACTTGATGCCGCCGTCCGCGATGACGGGAACGTCTTTCTTTGCGGCGGCCTCCGCGACGTCGAGAATCGCGGTGAACTGCGGCACGCCGGCGCCGGCCACAACGCGCGTCGTGCAAATCGAGCCGGGCCCCACGCCCACCTTGACGGCATCGGCCCCCGCTTCAATCAAATCCATCGCGGCCTCTGGCGTGACGATATTGCCGGCGACCACGTCCACGTCCGGAAACGCGTGCTTGACCATGCGCACGGTGTCGAGGGCCATGTCCTGATGGCCGTGGGCCGTGTCAACGACGAGGACGTCCACATGCGCCTCGACCAGCGCCTGGGCGCGTTCCAGTTCGGCCTCGCCGGTTCCAATGGCCGCCGCCACGCGGAGGCGTCCGTCCGCATCCTTGCAACTGCGCGGAAAATCACGCGCCTTGTTGATGTCCTTGATGGTAATCAGTCCCACCAACGTGCCGTCGTCGGTCACGATGGGCAGTTTTTCTATTCGGTGCTCGTGCAAGAGGCGCTTGGCCTCCTCGAGCGTCGTGCCCGGCAGCGCGGTCACCAGATTCGTGCGCGTCATGACCTGTTCAATGGGCACCGAGAAATCCACGAGAAAGCGCAGATCGCGGTTGGTGAGAATGCCGACAAGTTTGCCGTTTTTGTCAGTGATGGGCACGCCGGAGACATGGTAGCGTCCCATGAGTTCTTCGGCTTCCCGGACGCTTTGATGGGGACTGAGCGTAATCGGATCGGTAATGATGCCCGACTGCGACCGTTTCACGCGGTCCACTTCGGCGGCCTGATCGCGGATCGCGAGATTTTTATGAATGACGCCGATACCGCCTTCCTGCGCGATGGCGATCGCGAGGCGCGCCTCGGTCACCGTGTCCATCGCCGCGCTGACCAGGGGGATATTCAGGCGAATCCGGCGCGTAAAACGGGACGACACGTCAACGTCCCGCGGAAGCACGCTCGAACGCGCCGGACGCAACAATACATCGTCGAACGACAAACCTTCGGAAAACCGGTCACTGTTACTCATACCGCCTCATGAAAACACCTGTCCCTTGGGATGTTCGCCCGGATGCACCACGCCCTCCGGAACAATGATTATAGAGAGGCCTTGTCGCCCTGTCAAACGAACAAATTTTTCGGGATTTTTTCAACGAGAGAGGAAGCCTACGACCGGCAGGGCGAGCGCATCGCCTTTCACCATGACGAGGAATATCAAACGGAAAACGAATTCGTTGCGCCGTGAGGAAACGGAATGGCCATACATCTTTTTACCATCGGTTTTACGAAGAAGGGCGCGGAACGCTTCTTCACGGTTTTGCGTGAATCGCGGGTTCGGCGTGTTCTTGACATCCGATTGAACAACGTGTCGCAATTGGCCGGATTTGCCAAGCGCGACGACTTGAAATTCTTTCTGCGGGAAATATGCAATGCCGATTATCTTCACGTGCCGGAATGCGCGCCGACCAAGGAGATCCTGGATAAATACAAGAAGAAGCATGGAGACTGGGAAGAGTATGAGGCGTGTTTTCTGCCTCTGATTGAGGAGCGGAAAATAGAAACGCTGTTGACGGCCGATCTTCTCGATTATGGATGTCTTCTTTGCAGCGAGCCAACGCCTGAAAAATGCCACCGCCGTTTGGTGGCCTCCTACTTGGAGGCTAAAATCCCCAATTTACAGGTCAAAAACCTGTGAAAGAAAAAAGGGAAGAGCGACGGACAGGGGGATGGAATGGCGTCGAAGTGAACAGGGAGGCCTTATTGATATTTCTTGTCAGGGCCGCAGGATGATATCCGCCGAGACGCCGTAATAATCGGAGAGGTCTATCAGTTTTTTGCCATAATAGGAAGTGGAACGGAAAATGGTCTGTGTGTCGAATGCGGTTCCGCTCCCGTTCGGGTTGAGCAGGACGTGATCGATAAGCGAGGGCCGGCCTTTTTTCCCTCTTTTCCATGAATTTTCCGGATCGGACGAATAGGGCCGGGGATCGTTTATCGGCGCGTCCTGCAATTCGAGGATTTTCAACAGCGCGTCGTAGGCCGGCGTGCCCTTGTCTGTGTTGAAATCGCCGAGCGCTATGAAGGGCACGCGATTCTGGCGAAGGGGCAGCAATCGTTCGCGGATTGCCTCGACGGCCGCGTCCTTGTCGCTTTGTTTGCCCGTGGGGAAATGGGTGCCGGCCATCTGGAACCGCAGACCGTCCTTCACGCCTTCAATCAGGCAGCATCCCTTCGAGGTCCACCAGTTCACGCCGTGCAATTGGGGATAGGTCACGTGATCCACGTATCGTATCGGCACGCGGCTTATGAACCAAACGCCGTTGCTCAGCGCACGCCAGCGGGAAGCATAACGGGGATATACCATGAAAGGGTAGGCGTCCTTCAGTTTTTCCTTCAGTTTTTCCAGCGATTCCTGGTCGAAGGCTTCCTGAAAACAGATGACATCGTAATCTTCCTGGATGAGCGAGTCGGCAATACATGGCGCGCGGATGGCTTGCAGTTTCTGCAGGTCTTCGCTGAAGGGAGACAGCATGACGGGCAGCATCTGAATATTCCACGTCAGCACTTTCAAGGTCGTTTCCGTTTTTTGCGGCGCGGCAAGATACTCTTGCCACTGGGCGTCGGAAATAGACTCCTTTGGAAAAACGACGCGGTGCACGCGAAACGTCCATACAAATGCGGCGCAAAGAAGGGCAACAATGGTGAGGAACGCGGCGCCGAGACCCAGCAGGATTTGTTTCTTCATTTCACCGCACCTTGAAATGTGTGTTTTTGCGCCATGGACCGCGTCAAGAATATACAGGCCATTTCTATAATACAACTTTTTTTGCCATTACTTGAGAGGGCCGAGTTCATGCATGGATCACCTGTTCCGAACACGTAAAGGAAGTCCTTTGGGCGCGGAGCGTAGGACAGACTGTCCAGTCTGTCTTTTTTGAAGCCACGCCATGTCCGTGGACAGACAGGCTGGACAGCCTGTCCCACGCATTCGCCCTTGTATCTGCCATGCCGGCACTCCATGATTGACGCTTCAATACCATTCCAGAACCCGTTCAACCAGAAAAACACCCATTCTTGGGAGATTTCAGACTGAAACAAGCCCCGGGAATTCGGTACTCTCAAGTGCCATTACTTGGCAACGGTATATTCGTCCACGATTTTGCCGGACTTGTCGAACGCGCGGGACGTGACCGTACGGGAATCCACTTGGAACGCCACGCAGAGCGGCGTGCCGGAGGCGTCGAACACGGCGGCGTATTCGGGTTTCGGTATCGCCTGCGGCCTTCCGCCGACGGACACGGTAATACAGTAAATGGTTCCGTCCCGGGTTGACTCGACCCGTTGGCCGGCCTTCATTGGATACGTGCGCAGATAGTTATGAACGTGGCCGGTCAACACGAAATCCACGTGATGGGCATCGAACAGCGGGAGCCAATTCTCGACGATTTCCGGGTTTTCGTCGTCCGGCGCGTAGGGGGGGAAATGCAAGACCGCGAAGGTCCATGCCGTAGTCTTCCCTTGCAGTTGTCGTTCGATCCACGGCGCCTGCATTTCAACGGGCGCGGTGACGTCGGGCATGAGAAACAGCGCGTCGCCGTATTGGAAACTGTAGGCGCGCCCCGTTTCGAGTCCGGCGGGACCGTTCGCGGGCAGCGCGAACATCGCGCAGTACAATTCCGGTCCCATGCCGTCAATATTGTCGTGATTGCCCATCGAGGGCATGACGGGGAAGCGCGGCGTGAACGCGGCGGCATGGTTGAACAGACAATCCCAGTCGTCGCGATGCTGGCCCGTTCCGACCAAATCGCCGGAAATGGTGCAGAACGCCGGTTTGGGACACTTCGCGAGGCCCGCCGCAAGCAGGTCGCCGGTGACGGGATTGTTGTGCGTGTCGCTCAGCCAGAAAAAAGTAAACGGATCGCCTCCGGCCGGAGCGGTCGTGAAATCGGCGGATACGCCTGCCGGTTCAATCGAATAGGCATACCGTGTTCCCGGCTTCAGTCCGTCCAGCACGGCTGTGCAGCGATACGTCTCGCGATCGTTCAGGATGAGCCGATCCACCAGGGGTCGGCAGGCGGGTTTGACTTCAATCCACGGCGCGTCGTTTTCCGCGCCGGCCTCGCGGTAGCGAACGGTTCCGCCGGGCGATTTGCATCGCCATTGGATAGCTTGCGTCGTTCGGGGGTCGCCATTCCAAGTAAGCAGGACGTGGTCAGGCTTTTCCGTGGACGGATAGGGAGTCTGGCGAAAGGCGCCGATCAGATGCGCTTCACGGGCCCGTCCGCGAATGGTCGGCAGGAGAATTTGCCCTTTCAGTTCGTCCGGCACATCCGTTAGCACGAGATCCGGCCAGTCGTGATAGGTATAAGATCCCGGTTTCATCTCGAATATCTGCTGATCCGCCGGAAAGAATCGGGTCAAGATAACCTTGTCGCCGGGGCGTTGCGGTCCCACGACGACGAAGTAATGCGGACGGTGTTTATCGAAACCGTTGATGCCAAGGCCGATGCGGCCGGCGTCGAAGGCTTTTTGCCAGACTTCGTAGGTGTATTCCTCGTTGCGCGCCTTGAGATTTGTTTTGTTGAAGCCGGCCTCTTCCAGCCAGAACGGCGCAACGGGTTGTTTTTCATCGCGCAGCACCGAAACCACGACCGGCACGTTCGCGTCGAATCGCCAGTATTCGGTTGCGAACACGCGGCGATCCTCGTCCGTAATGAAGGGGGCGATGACGGCCGCGTCCGCTTTCATGAGTTGCTCCCCGGTCAGCGCGTCGCCCATTCGGGCAAGGACCCGGTTCATCGCGCCTTGGATCGGCGTTTCCGCAAACGCGCCCATGCAACAGAAACACAGAAGAAACACGATGAACGACAGAATGGCACGGCGCATAGATAGTTCCTCCTTTCCGGTTGCGGTTTACATCCCCATATTACCATTATCCGCCACGCATGCGAGAATGCGCGTGATGAAGGCAATGGAAGAAAGCCCCTGCTTGTCTTATGGGCGCCGAGGATTGCGTGGACGGGATGGACGTGTAAAAGGTTTTATTTTTTGGGTGAAGACCACGCGGCCCCTCGCGTCCACTTGTTCCCTGCGTGGCGAGAAAAGCGAAGCGCCCCCCTCACGAACGTATAAAAGCGGCTCTCAGGTTTTCGCGATTCATCGTGGTGATGTTTTCGACGCCGACCTGCTTGGGACATACGGCATGGCATTCGTAGTGTTTCGAGCACGGCCCGAAACCTTCCTCGTCCATCCGGCGCGCCATGGACCGGACGCGTTGTTCCCGTTCGGGATGTCCTTGTGGCAGCGCGGCGAGTTGCCCGATTTTGGCCGCCGCGAAGAGGCTCGCGGACGCATTCGGACACGCCGCAGTGCACGCGCCGCAGCCGATGCATTCCGCGGATCGGAATGCGGCTTCGGCGCGTTTTTTGGGGATGGGGATGGCGTTGGCGTCGGGAGCTTGGCCGGTCCGCACCGAGACGTATCCCCCGGCTTGGATGATGCGGTCGAGCGCGGAGCGATCCACGACGAGGTCGCGTATGATCGGAAAAGCGGTGGCGCGAAACGGCTCCACGACGATGACGTCGCCGTCGTGGAAATGTCGCATATGAAGCTGGCAGAGCGTGGTGGCGGGGCGCGGACCGTGGGGGCGTCCGTTCA